>JACPDV010000014.1:5746-13320 GCA_016183835.1 Armatimonadota bacterium | reverse complement strand
GGGCGGGGAAACCCCGCCCCTACGCCCGCAGAGCCAAAGGACCCGGACCCGCCTTTGGGGCCGGCTGTCAGCGCACGTTCGGCGGGGCCGGCGGGCCGCCGGAGCCACCCGTGCCGCCACCGGAGCCGCTGCCACCTCCCGTGCCCGTGCTCCCCGGCGGCGGCGGCGGGCCGCCTCCGGACTGCCCCGGCTTGATGTTCAGCCCGAGGTTGCCGATGTAGCCGAAGAACGTCTGGTTGATGTTCTGCGAAAGCTGGAACGGCACGGAGCCGTTGACCAGCGCTTCGGCGCCGTTGTCCAGGTCCGTGAGCGTCAGGACCGCCCACCGGGCCTGCCGATTCGGCGAGCTGTGCGGCACGAACGAGCCGTCGGTGCTGGGTCGGGAACGTGGTGGACGAGGATGCCGGATCGAGCCCGTCGATGAAGGTCACCAGCGCGGACGAGGGGACCTCCTGGAAGTTGAGCTGCGACAGCCCGAAGAAGGTGAAGACCGTGAAGCGGTCGGCGGGATCGCCGGTGCCTCGAACGGCCACACTGACGCTGTTGTCGAAACCGAGTTGCGCCTGGCTGAGCGGGAAGAGCACGGAGCCGGTGCCGCCGCGGCTGACCAGCAGCACGCCCGTGCGGACGACCGCCTGATCCCCGCCGCCGCAGGCCACCAGCAACAACCCCATCGCCAGCGAGCCGGCGAACGCGACGCGTCTGTTCATCGTCACACGTTCCTCCGGGGAGCCCTCGTCAGCCCTTCCGGGCCAGCACCCGCCGCGCCGCGGCGAGGACATCGTCCGCCGTCAGACCGTACTTCCGCAGCAACTCCGCGGGTTGTCCGGACTCGGCGTACGTCTCATGCAGCCCCACGAATTCCATCGGTACCGGGCATGTCTCCGCCACGGTCTGCGCCACCACCGAGCCCAGCCCGGCCACGGTGAGGTGCTCCTCGGCCACGACCATCGCCCCGGTCTCGGTCGCAGCGGCACCCAGCGTCTCACGGTCGATCGGGCGCAAGGTGTGCACGTCGATCACTCTAGCTTCGACACCCTCGCCCGCCAACTGTTCCGCCGCGTCCAGCGAGGCCGCCAGCAGCATCCCGTTCGCCACCAGCGTCACGTCGCGCCCGTCGCTGAGCACCTCGGCGCGGCCGATCCTGACCTCGTGGTCGGCCTCGTAGACCAGCGGCGCCTTCTCCCGCCCGAGGCGGAAGTAGACCGGCCCGTCCGTCGCCGCCGCCTGCAGGATGAGCTGCTTCGCCGACGGGTCATCGGCCGGGTGGATCACCGTCACGCCAGGGAGACCCAGCGCCAGGGCGAAATCCTCGACGCTCATCTGCGACGCACCGTCCTGGCCGAGGGTGATGCCCCCGTGGGTGGTCACCATCTTCACGTTCTCGCGCGGGTAGGCCACCGCCATGCGGAGCTGGTCGAACGCCTTGCACATCAGGAAAGCGCTGAAGGTCGAGACGAACACGGTCTTGCCACAGGCCGCCACACCCGCCGCCGTGCCCACCATGTTGGCCTCACAGATCCCCGCGTCGAAGAACCGCTCGGGCCGCAGCGCCCCGAACTTGCCCGTCCGCGTGGACTTGGCCAGGTCGGCGTCGAATACGACGACGTCGTCACGGGTGTTGGCCAGCTCGACCAGGGCGTCCCCGTAGGCGTCGCGTGTCGCTCGACCCAGCTTCCGTTCTCCCATCGCTGCCTTTCGCCCTTCCTTACGTTATTCCCTGCCGCGCTCTTCAGCCAATCTCCGCCAGCGCGCGCGCCTTCTCGTCGGCGTTCGGCGCCACGCCGTGCCACTCCGGCTCGTTCTCCATGAAGCTGACGCCCTTGCCCTTGACGGTGCGCGCCACGATGCAGAAGGGCGACTCGCGGTGCGCCTTGCCCTGCTCGAGTGCGGCGAACACGGCGTCCATGTCGTGCCCGTCGATCTCGACCGTCTCCCACCCGAAGGCGCGCCACTTCTCCGGCAGCGGCTCGGTGTTGAGGATGTCGGCCGTGAAGCCGTCGAGCTGGATGCGGTTGGCATCGACGATGGCGATCAGGTTGTCCAGGCTGTGGTGCGCGGCGAACAGCGCGGCTTCCCACACCTGGCCTTCGTCGATCTCGCCGTCGCCCAGCCTGACGAACACGTTGTACGCGCGCCCGTCGATCCTGCCCGCCAGCGCATGGCCGTTGGCGATGCTCAGCCCCTGCCCCAACGAGCCGGTGCTGGCCTCGATGCCGGGGAGGGTGCCCTTGACCGGGTGCCCCTGCAACCGGCTGTCGATGCACCGCAGCGTGGCCAGCTCCGAGATGGGGAAGTAGCCGCATTCAGCCATGCACGCATACTGCACCGGCACGGCGTGGCCCTTGCTGAGGATGAAGCGGTCGCGGTCGGGGTCGTCGGGGTGGTGCGGGTCGTGCCGGAGGTGGTGGAAATAGAGCGCGGTGACGATCTCGGTGGCGGAGAGGCTGCCGCCCGGGTGACCGCTGCCGGCGGCGGCGAGCATCTCGATGATGTGCCGCCGGACCACTTTGCACTTGGCCACGCACTCGGCGGCGGAAAGCACAGGCATCGGTAGCGGATCTCCTCCGGAGCGGCCCTCGAACCGCGGGGAGCGTAGCACGTCGCCGCGGCAGTGTCAACGACCGCGCGCCCTGTTCAGCCGGCTTGCATCCCGCCCCGCCCGCTGGTATCCTGCCGGCGCCGTGAGGAGCTGCATGGACGTCAGCCTGGTGGTGGCGATGAGCGTGGACGGCAAGATCGCCCCGGTCTCGCGGGAGCGGGCGCACTTCGGCCGCGCCGACGCCCGCCGGCTGGAGCGGCTCTGCGCCGCAGCCGACGCTCTGGTCTTCGGCGCCGCCACGCTGCGGGCCTACGGCACCACGCGGACGATCCTCGCCTCCGCGCTGCTCGACGCGCGCCGCGCCGCCGGCAAGCCGCCTCAGCCGCTCTCGGTCGTGGTCACCAACAGCGGCGCCATCGACCTGGAGCTGCCATTCTTCACCCGCCAGGAGGTGCCGCGGGTGGTCGCCACCTCCTACCTCGGCGCCTCGCGCACCGAGCGCTACAAGGGGCTGGCCGAGGTCTGGATCTGCGGGCAGGAGGAGGTCGGCATCCCCGATCTGATGGCACGGCTGCGGGCGGCCGGGGTGGAGCGGGTGGCGCTGCTCGGCGGCGGCGAGTTGAACGCGGCGTTCCTGGCGGCGGACGCCGTGGACCAGATCGAGCTGACCGTGGCGCCGCAGCTCTTCGGCGGGCAGGCCGCGCCCACGCCGGTGGACGGGCCGGGGCTCGACCCACCGCGGCGGCTCCTCCTCAGCCAGGTCGACCAGGACGAGGGCTGCCTCTTCCTCACCTACCGGGTCCTCCGCGATCCGCCGGCGTAAGGCCAGGCTGACCCCGTGCCCAAGCTCAGCATCCTGATCCCTGTGTACAACGAGGTGCAGACCTTCCCGGTGCTGCTCGAGCGGGTCGTCGCGCTGGACGTTGAAAAGGAAGTGATCGTGGTGGACAACGTCTCCACCGACGGCACGCGCGAGCTGGTGGCGGCGCTGGACGGCCGGCCCGGGATCCGCGTGGTGCTGCAGGAGGTCAACCTGGGGAAGGGCAACTCGGTCCGCACCGGCATCGGCCTGGCCGCGGGCGAGTACGTGGTGGTGCAGGACGCCGACCTGGAGTATGAGCCCGCGGAGATCCTCGATCTCCTGGCGCGCGCCGAGGCCGGCGCCGACGCGGTGTTCGGCAGCCGCCTGCTGGGCCGCAAGCCCGACGTGCCGTGGCACCACGCGCTCGGCCGCGACGCCCTCAACCTGCTCTTCCGCGTGCTCTACGGGGCGCGGCTGACGGACGTGGCGACCTGCTACAAGCTCCTTCGCACCGAGCTCGCGCAGAGCCTGACGCTGAAGTCGGTGGGCTTCGACCTGGATTACGAGATCGCCTGCCGCCTGCGCCGCGCCGGGGTGACCATCGTCGAGCTTCCGATCACCTACCGGCCGCGGACCATCGCCGAGGGCAAGAAGCTGCGCTGGACCGACGGGATGCGGGCCCTCAAGGCGCTGCTGCGGTTCCGGTTCGACCGAGCGTGACAAGACAAGGAGCGTTGGCTCAGATGCTCCCGAATCACAACGGCCAGCTCATGATCACTTACCGCTGCAGCGCGGCCTGCCGGCACTGCCTGGTGATGGCCGCGCCAAGGCAGGATCACGCCCTGCTCAGCGTTGAGGCGGCGGTGCAGTACGGCTTGGACTTCGCCGCGCTCGGGCGGGCCGTGCTGATCGCCGGGGGCGAGGCCCTGCTTCACTTCAAGCATGTGCTGAAGATGGCGCAGGCCCTCGCCGCTGTGGGCGTCCCGGTCGCTTTCGTGGAGTCCAACGGCTCGTGGTGCACGTCCGACACCAAGACGCGTCGGCGGCTCTCGCTGCTGCAGGACGCCGGGGTGCGGGGCATGTACTTCAGCGTGGACGTCTACCACCAGGAGTTCGTCCCCGCCGAGCGCGTCTACCGCGGCCTGAGCATTGCCTGGGACCTGTTCGGCCGGGAGAACGTGTCCCCGGCGACGCTGTCCCTGGAACACGCGCCCGAGGCGGAGCGGCTGGCCAAAGACACCGACCACCGCCGGCGTGCGGTTGGCTCCGGCATCCACTTTGTCGGCCGGGCTGCGGTCGATCTGGCCGCCTGCGTCGCGCCCGTGCCCCTGGAGGAGCTTCTCTCCCACGACTGCCGCGACGACCTGGACATCGACAACCTCAAGGAGCTCCAGGTGGACCCCTATGGGTTCGTGAGGCCGGACTGGTGTCCCGGCGTGAACCTCGGGAATGCGAAGACCCGACGGATCGTGGACCTGTGCCGCACTCAGCATGTCCAGGAGACGCCGTTGTTGCGGGACATGGCCGGCCAAGGCCCGGCGGCGCTGCTGCCGCTGGCGCGGCGCTTCGGCATTGCGCCCCATCCGGCGTATGCCTCCAAGTGCCACCTGTGCTTTGGCTTGCGCCGGCAACTCGTGCGCCAGATGCCCGACGAGTTCGGCCCGCCGCAGGTCTACGAGGTGTGCGTCGACAGCAGTGCGGGCGCCGATCGCGCGCCGTCCCACGGTGCCAGTCCAGACCCGCCGCGGTGAACGGACTGAGACAGCCCGCGGAATCCGTCCCCGCTCACCACGGCTCCACCGGCGCGATGCCCGCCGTCCCGATCGCCTCCGCCATCGCCTCCCGCCAGCGGTACACCGCCGCCGGGTCGTGGGTGTACTCGATGAGACCCTTCAGCACCTCAGCAGGCACCGCCAGGAGCGCTTTGGCGCGGGCGATCCACTCCGCCCGCTCGGCGTGCGCCGCGGGATCCTCCTGCACTTTGGCCAGAGTTGCCTCCAGCACCCGGGCGTAGGCGTAGTCTTCCAGTCCATCGCGGAAGTTCTCCAGCCTGATCGTGGAGAGCGGCGTGCCGTCGGGTCCCACGCAGGTCCACGAGCCGTCGCCGTGGTAGGTGGTCCAGCTCCGCGGATCCCAATCGGTGAACGGCCCCGAGGTGATGCAGTGCTCCGAGTTCCAGATGCTGATCTGGTAGTACAGATACCCGTCCGGCCGGCTGCGCACCGTGGCCGCGCCCATCAGCAGCCGGCCCTCGACGGCCGGGTACTCGATGAACGTGTTGAGGTGCGGGTGGTGCGGCCCGCAGCAGGTGTACCACCACACCTCGCGCCCCGCGGCGCGCGCGGAGTCCGCGCGCTCCCGGTTCATGCTGGGCGTCAGCGGGCACCAGGCGTCCACGGCCTTGATCACCGAGTCCTGGCCGAAGGTGTGGTCGTAGGTGGTGGTCATGATCAGGACGCCGGGAAACTCCCGCTTGAGCCGCTCCGCCGCGCGCTGGACGGTAGGGAAGAGGTCGGCCGGCGCCTCGTCGCAGCCGTAGATGTAGGCCTGGCCGAGCATGCCGCGGCGCTTGGCCTCGTCGTAGCCCTGGCGGAGGCGCGGCAGCGTATCGGCCTCCCACTGCTTCTGCGCGTCGGGCGTGTCGCCCATCGGCCCGTAGTAGCCCAGGTTGAAGCGCCCCAGCCGGCCCTCGGCGCGCAGGTGCTCGAGCACCTCGAAGTCGGGCACGCCGTGGTGGTAGAGGCTGTCGTAGGTCAGGTAGTGGTCGGCCAGCAAGTCGGCCCACTCGAGCTTGTGCCGCTTCCAGGCGTTGACCGGGTAGTCGGGCGACTTGCGCCAGGCGTCCTGCTGCGCGCGCGTCTCGTCGGTGGGGAAGTGCTCGGGCGAGAAGGTGATGGCCAGCGGCAAGGGCGAGCCGTCGGGCACCGCGAACGGGTGGACCTTGACCGCCAGGTCGAAGGCCAGCGCCGGCTTGCCCTCCACCAGCACCTCCAGCTTGCCGTGGTACTCGCCGGCGGGCTGCTCCTTCGGCGCCCGGAAGCGCACCCAGAACGCCTGCGCGTCGCCCTTGGCGATGTCGGCCTCCGCCATGAAGTCGAGGATCGGGTCGGGCCACCACCCGATGTGGCTGGTGCCGTACGGCGGCACGGACTTCGTCTCGACATAGCCCACCGGCACGGCGGTAACGCGGTCGGCGGGGAAGAGCAGCCCGTCGCGGGTGCGCAGCCCGCGGGCGCGGACGCTAACCTTGCGCACGTCGCCGCCGAACGGCAGGACCACCACCTGCACGGATTCCACCTCGTTGCGTGCGAGGGAGAGCGTCACCTCGCGGGCCGGCTTCACCGTTACCGGCACGTCGCGCGGGAGGATCTTCTCCATCGAGGTGGCGAAGCCCACGGCGATCCCGTCCGCCGCGGGCGACTGCCGCGTGGCCTTCCGCACCGGCTCGAACCCGACGCGCAGATCCACCACCGAGCCGAGCCGCTCCACCAGGTTGCCGAGCCCCGTCAGGCGGCGCTGTGCGTCGAGCACGGCAGGGTCACCCCGCTCCACCAGCGCGGCGAAGTCGGCCACGCGCTGCTCGAGCACCGCCACCTCGCCGCCGATCCAGCGCGCGACGTCGGGCGCGGCCGCGGCGCGCGTCTGCAGCTCGGCCCGTGACTGCGCCAGCGAGTCCCGCAACGCCTGGATGCGCCCGGCCTGAAGCGCGCCGAACTCCTTGAGGTAGCTCGTGGGGACCGCGGGCAGCGGCTCGCCGGGCTTCAGCAGGACGAGCCGGTCGACGTAGACGACCATGTCGCCCGGGGCGTCGCCGGTGTAGAAGTGGAGCCTGCGGATGTCGCGCGGGTCGACCCGGTGGCTGGCGAAGCCGGCCAGTGGCACCACAACCTGAGTGTAGCTGCGGGGTTGCAGGTGCGACATCTGATGCAACCCGTCGCGGGTCGCGATCGTCGAGTCGGTGATGAACAGGTTGAAGGTCTGGACCACGTCGGAGTTGTTGGTGACATCGAACACGAGACGGTCGTGGCCGGACCAGTCGGCGACCGGCGGAGCGCCCTCGAAGGCGGGCCAGCGTGGGAGCCCGTCGCGCCACTTGGGCGTGCTGAAGCGGAGTGAGCAGCGGCCGGAGGTGGCGAACTGCTCGACCTGCGCCAGCTCCTTGACCGGCGTGCCCGACGCCTGCCGCTCGTAGTGCCAGGCGGCCAGGTCCTGGTCGGTCTCGAAGTCGAA
>JACPDV010000014.1:0-5741 GCA_016183835.1 Armatimonadota bacterium | reverse complement strand
CCATGGCGGTCAGCAGCGGCAGCGGTTTCATCCGTCACTCCTCTTGCGCTTGCCTGTCAGAGCCACACCAGCCGGTGGCACAGCCGGATCCAGGTGATGGCCAGGGCCGCGAGCAGGCAACCCACGAACGCGAAGCCCGCCGGACGTGTCGCGCCCGAGACGCGGCAGTCGGCACGGGGCAACGTCGGAGGCGCACACACGCCCAGCCGGCCGTCCGTCAGGGGCCGGGACCAACGCCGTGCGCCATTCCCGCCTCCGCGGCCCTTCCCTCCGCCGACGATGGTGGTGGCGGGTGCCGAGGCACGCCACAGCGGTGACGCGCAGCGGCTTTCTGGTGTACAATCCTCGCGCCTGACCGCCATCCAACCGGATCCTCACACAAGGAGGTGGAGCGTGTCGAGGGGCCTGGCCGGCAGCCTGCAGCGGCTGATGCACTTCTTCCTGCCCAAAGAGGAAGACTTTTTCGAGATCTTTGCGGCCATGAGCAGAGATGCGAGCGAAGCGGCGCGGATCCTGCAGCAGCTCTACGCGGGGGAGCTGGCCGGCGCCGAGGCCGTGGCGGCGGTGGCCGTGGTGGAGCACCTCGTCGACGACTTGCGGCACGACTGCGTCAAGCGGCTCAACGACACCTTCGTCACCCCCATCATGTTCGACCGTCAGGACCTCCTCGACCTCGGCGACCGGCTCGACGACGTCGTCGATTTCATCCGCGCCGCAGTGGACCGCACCTCGCTCTACCGGGTCAGGGAGATTCAGCCGACCGCCCTCGAGCTGTCCGTGATCCTGGTGGACTGTGCTGCCTTGGTGGAGGATCTGTGCGGGCAGTTGGCCTCGCTGCGGCGCAGTGACCATGCCGCCATCGAGCAGGTGAACGCGCTCGAGAACCGTGGCGACGGGGTGCTCAAACGTGGGCTGGCGGAGCTGTTCAACGGCACGGAGGACCCGCTCGAAGTCATGAAGTGGCACGAGATCTACGGCTACATCGAGGAGGCGATCGACCATTGCGAGGACACCGTCGCGGTGGTCGAGGCGGCCCTGGTCAAGAACTCCTGACCGGCGGGGAAGGCAGGAGCACATGGACGGGATGAGTGGCTGGGTCTGGGCCGTGGTGTTCCTCGGGCTGGCCTTCGAGTACGTCAACGGGTTCCACGACGCCGCCAACGCGATCGCCACGTCGGTGCTCACCCGCGCGCTGACGATCCGCAGCGCGGTGATCCTCTGCGCGCTGCTGAACTTCATCGGTGCACTGGTGAGCACCCGCGTGGCCACCACCATGGGCAAGGGTCTGGTGGACCCGGCCAACGTTACGGCCGCGGTAGTGGTGGCGGCGCTCCTGGGGGCGATCGCCTGGGATCTGATCACCTGGCGGCTGGGGCTGCCCACCAGCTCGACCCACGCGATGGTCGGCGGCATCATCGGCGCCGTGGCCGGCTCGCGCGGTTTGGGTGTGCTCCACTGGGCGGGCACGCGCAAAGTCTTCCTCGGGCTGATCATCTCGCCCATCGTGGGCATCATCGGCGCCACCATCCTGATGATGGTCTTCCTGCGCATCTTCGGACGGCAGCCGCCGCACAAGCTGAATCGGCGCTTCCGGCTGATCCAGGTTGCGTCGGCCGGGTTGATGGCGTTCAGCCACGGGTCCAATGACGGCCAGAAGTCGATGGGCATCATCGCCATGGCGCTGTTCAGCGGCACGGCGGTGGCGGCGGGCGGGCTGCAGCACCACGAGTTCCACATCCCGTTGTGGGTGATGGTCTCGTGTGCCCTGGCGATGGGTCTGGGAAGCGGCGCCGGAGGCTGGCGGATCATCAAGACGGTGGGCCGCAAGGTGATGGAGCTGCAGCCCATCCACGGTTGCGTGGCGGAGCTGAGCGCCGCCACCATCATCCTCACCGCGTCGCATTTCGGCGCTCCGATCTCGACCACCCACACCATCTCCTCGACCATCATGGGCGTGGGCGTGTCGCGCCGGATCAGCGCCGTGCGGTGGAAGGTGGTGGCGAACGTGGTCTGGGCGTGGATCCTCACGCTGCCCGCCTCGGCCCTGATCGCGTACCTCTGCGTCCTGCTGCTCAACCGCTGATCTCCTGCCGATCTGGCACGCCGTTTGCAGCCTTGCCAGCGGGTCGCAACGCAGCCGCGCGCCGGTTGTCTGATTCCCAAAAGTCGGGAGGGCGGTCTCGGGGCAGAGGCATGCAGGAGTCTGAGCGGTTCGAGACGGCCTCGGCCGAGGCACGCTCCCGGGTGAGGCGCGTCCTCGTGGTGGACGAGAACGCCGTGGTCAGCGGCGTGGTGGGGGAGCTCCTCAACCACCTGGGCTATCACGCCCTCTTGTGCAACTCGGCGGACGCCGCCATGGTGCTCTGCCGGCAGGCCCGCATCGACCTCGTGCTCACCGAGGTGGGGCTGCAGCTCGACTCCGGTGGCGGGTTCATCGCCACCCTGGCCGAGGAGCTGCCGGGTCTGCCCGTGGTGGTCCTGACCGGCTGGATGGACCATCCCGAGGCCCGCGCCGCGGAGGACGGCGAGCTGAGTCGCGTGCTCTTCAAGCCGGTCCGCCTGGAAGACCTGGGGCGCGCCTGCCAGGCGGTGCTCGAGGCTGCGCCGGACGCCTGACGAAGGGACCCGGGGCCTCGCACCGAGCTCTGCGGCGGAGGCCCCGATGCCCGAGACCAAGGTCCCGATCCGCCCCGCCGCGATCCTGCTCGGGCTCGTCCTCATCCCCCTCAACTCGTACTGGGTCTCCATCATGGAGTCCATCAAGTACACCGGGCATCCCACCACCTACTCGCTCTACTTCAACTGCGTCTGCTGGCTGCTCCTCCTGGTCCTGCTCAGCGAGCTGGGCCGCCGGGTTCGGCCGTGGCTGGCGCTCAATCGCGCCGAGCTGCTCACCATCTACTTCATGCTCGCCGTCGGCTCGGCGCTCGCGGGGCATGATCAGGGACAGGTGCTGCTCTCTGTCATCCTCTACCCGCACCAGTTCGCCACGCCGGAGAACGGCTGGAAGGACCTCTTCCTGCCCCACGTGCCCGCGCAGTTGCTGGTCTCCTACCGGCCCGCGCTGAAGGCGATCTTCGACGGCCATGCCGCCTTCTTCAGCGACGACGTGCTCAAGGGGCTGGCGGTGCCCCTGTTCTGGTGGGGCCTCTTCCACCTCGCGCTGCTGGTCTCGTTCGCCTCGCTCAGCGTGGTGCTCCGGCGGCAGTGGGCCGACGCCGAGAAGCTCAGCTTCCCGCTTGTGGCGCTGCCGCTCGAGATGACCACGCCGGAGTTCAGGTTCTTCCGCGACCGGCTGATGTGGATCGGGTTCACCATCCCGGTGCTGATCAACCTGGTCAACAACCTCCACCAGGTCTGGCCGGGGCTGCCCGAGATCGGCATCCGCACGCACTTCCTCTCCGACTACCTGACCACCCGGCCGTGGAACGCCATCGGCTGGAGCCCGCTCTGGGTGCAGCCCTGGGCCATTGGCATCGGCTATCTGCTGCCGCTCGACATCCTCTTCTCCTCATGGGTCTTCTGGTGGTACTGGCATGCGCAGGCCATCCTGGCCACCGCGCTGGGGCTGGGGAACAGCAAGCCGCTGGCGCCGTACATCCCCGAGCAGGCGCTGGGGGCCTACCTCGGCATCGCGGTGATCGTGCTCTGGTCGGCTCGCGCGCATCTGAAGGGCGTGCTCCGCTCCGCCTTCACAGCGCGGCAAGTCGCCGGGCAGGAGCACGAGGGGCTGTCCTACCGGCTGGCCTGCCTCGGGCTCTCCTGCTCTGGTTCTCGGTGCACTTCGGCATGGAGTGGGGCCCGTCGGTGCTGTTCTTCGTCGGCTTCATGGGCATCACCATCGCCGTGCTCCGGCTGCGGGCGGAGTTCGGCGCGCCGGTGCACGACCTGCACTTCGCCGACCCCGGGCTGGTGATGACGCACATCAGCGGGCCGCTGGCCTTCACGCCGGGCACGCTGGTGGGCTTCACCTTCTACTTCTGGTTCAACCGGGCGCACCGCTCCCACCCCGGTCCGATCTTCATCGAGTGCCTGCAGGGCGCCGAGCGGACCGGCAGCTCGCAGCGGCGGATGCTGCTGGCGATGGGCCTCGCGGTGCTCGTGGCGCTGCCGTCGGCCTACTGGGCGCTGCTCCAGCCGTGCACCGACATCGGCGCCGCCAGCGCGAAGAACGCCGGCATCATCCGCGGCTTCGGCAGCCAGCCGTGGAACCAGCTCGCCGCCTGGATGCGGACGCCCACCCGGCCCGACCTGGCCTCGCTCTGGGCCATCATCGCCGGCCTCCTGGTGGCGCTGTCGCTGTTCGCCATCCGGGTTCGGTTCGTGGGGTTCATGCTCCACCCGGTGGGCTACGGCATCTCCTCGACGTGGTCGATGGGCACCGTCTGGCTGCCGCTCTTCATCGCCTGGCTGCTGAAGACCCTGGTGGTGCGCTACAGCGGGCTGAAGGGCTATCGCCGGGCGCTGCCGTTCTTCCTCGGGCTGGTGCTGGGGGACTTCATCAGCGGGTCGCTGGCCAATGTCGTGGGGGTGTTCACCGACTTCAAGCCGTACCATTTTCTGGGTTAGGCAGGCATCAGGAGACGAACGCCGTCGTAGGGGCGACCCTTGCGGTCGCCCGTCTACTCGGTGAGGTCTGCGTCCACCCCGGACCGGCGACCACAAGGGTCGCCCCTACGCCACGGCCCCGAGCAGCGCGTTGCCCGCCAGACCGATCAGCGCGGTGCCGGTGAGGGCGATGCAGAGCGCCAAGGCGGCCCACGCCGACGCCTTCCCGCCGCCGGCCAGCCGGAACCAGCAGCGCAGCTCGAGCCACGAACCGGCCAGCGCAGCAACGCAATAGAGCGGATTGAGCAGCGCCGGCGACGGCTGCGGGCCGAAGTCGCGGAATTCGCAGGCGCGGAGGAACTGCGTCCAGGTCGGCCCGTGAGGGGTCAGCGCATGGGTCCACACCAGCCAGGGACAGAGCACCAGGAGCGGCAGCGCACCGAGCAGCGAGGCGCGGAGCAGGTCGCCGGCGGTCACTTTGGCGCGCATGACCTTGGCAGCGAGCCATCCGGACAGCAGCCAGAGTCCGCCGGCGACGGGGAAGGCCGCCAGCCACCAGACGGACTTCTGCGCCTGGTCGAGCCCGTAGCTCAGGGAGACGTAGTAGAGGGCCGGGGCGGTGAGGGCGAGCGGGTGGGGGAGCGGCCAAGCGGCGCGGCCGAAGAAGGTGACGTCGTAGAACAGGCCGAGGGAGAGCCCGATGAGGCCGTAGACCAAAGCACCCAGCAGGACCCAGGCCGCGCCCTTCACCGTTGGCATCGTCACCCCCAGTCACCGGCGATGTTCCCCGACGGAGAAGGCGCCAAACGGCGGACGGTGGCGTGGAGGCACCGGCCGCCGCGGGCAGACTGATCAGGCTGCCCGCGGCAGTTGGTCGGCCAGTTGCTCGACGGCGCGCTCGATTTCCTCGCGGCTGACCGGCTGGCCCAGGTTCGCGGCATCGAAGCGCCGCCGGTAGTCTCTCACGATGATGCCGACCTGCTCGCCGGTGGCCTCGGCGACCATGGTCTGGAAGCCTGGCTCACCATCGCGGGCCACGACGCAGTCGCCGAGCGATGAGACGAGCCGCACGGACAGGATGTCGTTGTCCGGGTTGTAGACGTAGTGGAACTCGTCTTCCAGGGAGCCAATGAGGCTGTCAACGGAGCTCGGCAACCAGTCGGGTCGAGCGGGCATGACCATTTTGCGCTCTT
>JACPDV010000013.1:1300-3531 GCA_016183835.1 Armatimonadota bacterium | reverse complement strand
GGGGATGGCGCACTTCACCGAGGCACACCACCGCGTCCACGACCTCACGTTCGGGTTCCTCTTCCTGCCGGCCATGGTGGGGATGCTGGCTCAGCTCCGGCGGCCGGCCGAGAACGTTGCCGGTCAGGTGATGGCGCTGATCCCCTGGGCCGGGCTGCTGCTGGCCCTCGTCCTCACGAGCGTGCTCACACAGGACACGAACCGCGTCGGCGGCCTCGGGAACCTGGCGTGGTTTGCGCCCGCCGCGTCGACGCTCGTCGCGGCGGTTTTCCACCCGACCTGGCGCGGTTTCTTCCGCTCCTTCGGCCTTTCGCGCGTGAACGTCGTGCTGCTCGGGCTTGTGGTCGTCGCGGCCGTGCCGCTGCTCGCGTTCGCGGCCACCAACATCGGGCTGCAGGGGACCGTCCCCGACGACCACGCCCAGCTCGGCCACTACGGGTACATGGCCGCCTTCGCCTTCACCGTCATCGGCGTGGGCCTCCTGGCAGGACTGCGGCCGGACGGCTGGCGGCTCACGGCCTGGATCGCCGGCCTCCTTCCGGCCCTCCTGGGGCTCGCCTCGCTGGCGTACCCGCATAGGTGCCCATCTACCTCGGCGATCACCAGCGCGAGCACGACCGTGATCTTCACCCACAAGATCCGCCGCTCGAAGAGCACCTGCTTGACCGTCGTCACGCCGGGGTATGCCCGCCCAGCCACGTCACCCCAGGTCAGCATGGTCACCCTCCCCGTGTGCCACTGGCGGCTTGCCCGCCAGTGTCTGCCATAGGGGCGGGGCTTGCCCCGCCCGCCTTCGCTCTGGCCACCGTCGCGTCGCTCGCAGCCACCAGCGCCACCAGGCCCTGCAGCCACTTCACGGCCTCGGGCGGCAGCACCTGGAGCTGCGCCACCAGCCACGGCATCCCGATCACCGCGGCCGCGTAGAGCACCATCACCAGCCAGCCCTGCCAGCCCATCGTCCTCACCCAGCTCAGATCCGGCATGTTCACTCCTCCGTGTGGCGGCGCCGCCGGTGGTGCACGTGCCCGCCGGCGTCCTCCACAAACTCAGGCAGCTCCATGTGCCAGCACTCGGCGATCGTCGTCAGATGCCGGATGGTCGCCCGGATGTTGCCCCACACCCCGATCCCCAAGCCCCACACCGCGAACGTGTGCGGGCTGTGCGACAGGGCGTCGATGCAGAGGAACAAGACCAGCAGCGCGCCCACCAGGCAGAACCGCCGCCAGGCCCGGTACCAGGCGTCCTCGCGGAAGACGACGATCTCGCTCTCACCCTCCTCCAGCACTCGGTTGTGCTTCACTGCCGCGCGCTGCATCCAGATCGCGGTGACGCACTCCAGCAGGGTGAGGGGCAGGATGAGCTGGTAGCCCAGCCGCTCGAGGAACGGCGCGTGCGCGAAGTAGTCCGCGATCCACGCCGCGCCGCCGGCGGCCACGGCCGCGCACCAGCTCTTCCACGGCGCTGCTGCCAGAGCTGTCTTCAACCTGCACCTCCCAAATGCAAAGCGCGACAGGCGTGTGCCACTGGCAGCTTGTCTGCCAGTGCTCTGCCTGCCGCGCTTGAAGGTGCCTCTCGGCGCCGCGCAGCTTCGCCGGTTCCCACCCCCTCCCCGTTGACGGGGAGGGCCGGGGTGGGGCTCCGGCGACCTCAGTTTACCCGCCCGCGCCGGGCTTGTCCAGATACCGGCTCTCGTTTCAACCCTCGCCCGGTGGGTCGCCGGGCGCTACATACCGCCGATCATACTCCGCGATCACCTTCTCGGCATCGCCCAGCGCCACCACCGCCACGACCTCCACGCGCGGCCGCGGCTGGACCACCGCCTTGTGCCCGCGCTGCACGCCACTGCGGCGAAGGGCGTAGCGCACCTGGTCGCCCAGGATCCGCCGCCCCGGGTGCCGCCGCTGCAGCTCCCGGATCATGTCCTCCACGGTCAGCCCGTCGGGGATCATCGGCCCTTCGACCCGCTTCTGTGCCACCCCGCACCTCCTCATGCCCCAACGCCCGCCGCTCCGCGCCACCCCCTTCCCCGCCGGGGAAGGGGGCCGGGGGGTTAGGCATCCCCCGTCACGAACGGCTCCAGCCAGGCGATCACCTCGTCCGCCTGCTCCGGTGTAACGTCGTTCAGGCTCGCCACGCCGAGCTTGCGGTGCGCCACCTCGGCCAGCTCGTCCCGCGTCATGTGCAGCCGCTCGGCCGCCTTCCGCACCAGGAGCTGCGCCTGCTTCACGTGC
>JACPDV010000013.1:0-1217 GCA_016183835.1 Armatimonadota bacterium | reverse complement strand
GTCGGCCGCCGGGAAGGCCGTGCGCAGCGCCGCCCGCAGCGAGCGCGCCTCCGCCCGCGACTCCACGAAGATGTCCTGGTCCGCCGGCCGCGCATCCTCGGCCTGCGAGTCGCCCGGCCGCGCCCGGCCGCGCCGCGTCGTCGAGAAGCCCGCCTCCGTCACCAGGTGGCACACGGCCACATAGGTCTGCCCGAGCGGTGTCTCTTCCCAGCCGCCGGTGAGGATGTCCACGCTCTTCGCGCCGAGCATGTGCGCCCGGGCGATCAGCTCCTCCAGCTCGGGATAGTCCCGCGCCGCCTGTGCCGCGTGCTCCGACCGCCGCCGCTCCCGCTCTTCCGCCGATACCGCCATCCTCGTCTCCCGGGCCACTGCCCTCGACACCCCGTAGGGGCGGCCCACCGTGGCCGCCCGTCCGCAGGGCGCGGTGAACCGCGCCCCTACACCTCGTCCGCCACGTCCACACCCCAGCTCCGCAGCGTCTCCTCGATCTTCACCAGCTCCCGCATCACCGGGAACCGCTGCTGCCGAGAGAGCCGGTGCATCCCGTTGTTGAGCTGCTCCCGCCGCCGCACGAACAGCGCCAAAGCGCGGCCCTTCAGGTCGTCGCCGCCGGCGAGCAGCTCCGCGCCATCCCCGGCCCGGTAGTAGCCCGCCGAGCTGGTGCTGGAGATGTCCAGCCCCTCCAACACCAGCTCGCGGATCGCGTCGCGAATCACCCGGCCACGGTCGCGCCGCGGACCAGCGACGGGCTGCGGCACCGGGATGATCTGCTCCAGATCGCGCCGGTGCACCGCGTGCGCGGCGCCCACCGGGAGTTGCTCGAAGAACTCCCTCACCGCCGCCTTCACCTCCGCCGGGCAATGTCGCGCCATCGCTCTCTCCGCCCTCCGGGCTCCCTCCCCGTTGACGGGGAGGGCCGGGGTGGGGTCACGCCGCCAGCAGGAACAGCTCCGCCGTCCGCCGCGCGTCGTCCGCCGTCGCCTGTGTCGTGTGCCGCCGCTGGTGCAGGCAGACGTTCCGCGTCGCCGTGGCCACCGTTTCGATCCGCTTCCAGATCCCCCGCGCCCGGGTGTACGCCTCCGCCACCCAGTCGCCGATGAACTCCTCGCGGTAGTGCTCGGCGACCTCCTCCAGCTCCGGCACCGGCATCTGCACCGGCAGCATCGGGCTGGCCAGGTCCTCGTACCCCTCGATCCGCACCCGGAACGCATCGGTCC
>JACPDV010000576.1 GCA_016183835.1 Armatimonadota bacterium | reverse complement strand
CGCGGGTGCGCACTGATCTCCGGCACGCTCAGTCGACCTACTCCCCTCTTGCCCACGTCCCCTCGCCCGCCGTGGTACAATCGGGGCCTCGGAGGGATGGCCGAGTGGTTGAAGGCAACGGTCTTGAAAACCGTCGGGCGCGAGCCCCGGGGGTTCGAATCCCTCTCCCTCCGTTGAGCGTCGCTGCGCTGGTGCCCCCTGGCTGCCTCGAACGGGTTACCGGCAGTGTCGTGCTACCCCCTCCTTGCCAAGGAGGGGGCAGGGGGAGGTCCCGTGACGATGACCACCGCGCTGGGCGCCCTTCGCCCGACGCCGTGGCAGGCCCAGACCCGTCGCAGCCAGCAGGGCCGCCGACGAAGCAATCGCGCTCGCAGGCGGAGCCGGACAGGACCTGCCCCTACCCCCTCCTTGGCAAGGAGGGGGAGTCAGGGGCTGTGGCCCGAGCGGACGTCGTTGCCGCGTCCCGCCCTGTCGAGCGTACGGTGGCGGACCCTCACCCCTACCCTCTCCCGGTGGGAGAGGGAGTGGCGCTGGAGTCGCCGCCGCCGGAGGCCGAGACCGCCCACGCCCGGCCGGAGGAGCAGCGCGCCAGGACCCGGGTGCGCGAGCGCTGGGAGGCCGGCTGGGCCGAGCTGAGCTACGCTCCGTCGGCGGGGACCCCGCTGGGGGCCACGCGCAGCGGCTGGCCGCGGCCGGCGGCGGAACGGCTGAGTGAGGCGTTGAGAATCCGGGCCGTGGCGCTCCGCGCGGCCGGCTCCACGGTGGTGCTGGTGGCCTGTGAGGCGGCGCTGGTGGACGTGGCCTTCGCCGCGGCGGTTCGCGCGGCCGCGGAGAGGCTGGGTGCGGGCGGCGTGGTGGTGTCGGCGGCGCTGCCCGGCGCGCCGGCGCTCCTCGGGGCGGCGCGTTCAGGATTCTCCCGGGCGGCTCTGGAGGTGGCGGCGGGCGCCGTCAGGCTGGCGGTGGGACGGCTTGCGCCGGCGACGCTGGCTTTGGCCACGGCGCCGCTGGGCGGCGGAGTGGATGAGCGGCAGCCGTACCTCGACGCCCTGGTGGTGACCTTCCCGGGCGGCGGACGGCAGGCGTGGCTGGCGGCAGCGGCGCGGCCGGGGGCGATGGCCGACGGCGGCGTGGTGGGCCGCGGGGCGCTGGGCGAAGCGGAACGGGTCTTGCAGGCCCTGGGCGACGCCCGGCAGACGCTCTCGCTCTTGCCGCGGAGCGAGGTCGGCGAGCCGGACGCCGAGCCCGTGGAGGAGCAGAGCGGCCTGCCTCTGGCGGCGGCGCTGACGGGGGCGGCGGTGGCGCCGTGGCAGGGGCTGGAGCCGCGGCTGGAGCGGGTCGAGACGGCGGTGACGGTGCCCACGCAGCCGCTGCCGGACGAGGGCGAGCTGCGGGCGACGGCGGAGCGCGCGGAGTACGAGGCGGGTGAGGGTCCGGCCGAGCGGCGCGCGGAGGCAGCGGAGCGCCTGGCCTGGCTGACCCGGGTCAAGGAGCTGCGCGCGGAGGGTCGGCGGGGGAGCGTGCGGGTGCCGGTGACGCGGTTGCGGTTGGGAGCGCTGCGCCTCTGTGGCGTGGGCGCTGCGCTGTCGCCCGAGACGAGCTTTGCCCTGGCCGAGCGGCTGGGCGACGAGCCGGCGATGCTGGTCTCGGGCTGCGGCGGACGCGCCGCGGCGCTCCTGGCGCGGCCCGGACGGGGATCGCTGGCGGGCGCGGCGGGGCTGGAGCCGCTGACCGATGTCTGGCCGCTGACCGGCGAGGCACTCGGCGCGGTGGGCGACGCGCTGCAGGGCTGAGCAGGAGGCCGGCGCCGGCGGAGACAGAATGGGGCGCCGGGAACGTTTCACGTGAAACAGCCCCGCCGCGGTGCAGAGGGCAAGGAGCGAGCAGGATGCGTCTTTCGAGTCGTGCGGCGGCGGCCACCGCCTCCCCTACCCTGGCGCTGACCGCCCGGGTCAAGGCGCTCAAGCAGCAGGGCGTCAACGTGATCGGCTTCGGCGCCGGCGAGCCGGACTTCGATACCCCCGAGCCCATCAAGGAGGCCGCCCGTCAGGCGCTCGCCGACGGCTTCACCAAGTACTGCCCCAGCAGCGGCATCCCCACCCTGCGGCAGGCTGTCGCCGACAAGATCGCCCGCTGCCAGGGCCTGTCCTACCAGCCCGGCGAGATCATTGTCTCCAACGGCGGCAAGCACAGCCTCTACGTGCTCCTCCAGGCGCTCCTCGACCCGGGCGACGCCGTGCTCCTCCCCGCGCCCTACTGGGTCAGCTACGTCGACATGACCCGCCTCGCCGGCGGCGCGCCGATCATCCTCCCCACCACCGAGGCCACCGGGCTCAAGCTCACCCCCGAGCAGCTCGCGGAGGCGCTCGAGCTGCACCCGTATGCCAAGGCGCTGATCCTCAACTCGCCCTCCAACCCCACCGGCGCCACCTACACGGCCGCCGAGCTGCGCCGCCTCGCCGCCGTGCTCAAGCGCCACCCCGGCTGCCTGGTGATCAGCGACGAGATCTACGAGCACCTGCTTTACGACGGCCGCACGCATATCGGCATCGGGCAGGTGCCCGGCATGCAGAAGCGCACGGCCATCGTCAACGGCGTCTCCAAGGCCTACTCCATGACCGGCTGGCGGATCGGGTGGACCGCCGGGCCGCGCGACCTGATCGACGCCATGGACCGCATCCAGAGCCACGACACCTCCGGTCCCTGCTCCATCGCCCAGGTGGCCGCCGAGGCGGCGCTGCGCGGCGACCAGACCTGCGTCGAGACCATGCGCCAGGCCTTCGAGCAGCGCCGCGACGTGATGGTCCGGGGGCTCCGCGCCCTCCCCGGCGTGACCTGCACCAACCCGGGCGGCGCGTTCTACGCGTTCCCCGACATCGGCGCGCACTGCCGGAAGGGCGAGACGGCGCAAGGCTTCGCCGCCCGGCTGCTCGACGAGGCGCAGGTGGCGGTGGTGCCAGGCGAGAGCTTCGGCGCGCCGTATCACGTGCGGCTGTCGTACGCCGCGTCGATGGCGGACATCGAGGAGGGGCTGCGGCGGATGGCGGGGTTCCTGGGTGCCTGAGGTGTAGGGACGACCGGCAGGTCGTCCGCGACGTTGGCGGCGGTGGGCAACGGGTGAGGGCGTGCGGCGTAGGGGCGAGGTCTCCTCGCCCGCAGCCGGAGCGCCGCAGCGACCGCGCGGTGCACGGGCGGGGAGACCCCGCCCCTACCGGGTGGCGATGGGTGGAGGCGGGAGCGGTCGGGACGCGGTCCGTTGGGCGCAGTTGGCGCGTAGCGAGCGACAGACGAAGAGAGGCCCGGACGGATGAGAGTCACCCTGGCGCAGATCGCGCCGCGGCTGGGACGGCTGGAAGACAACGTGGCCCTCCACCGCCAGGTGATGGCCGACGCCTGGGGCGGCGGCAGCGACCTGGTGATCTTCCCCGAGCTGAGCCTCACCGGCTACCTCCTCCGGGATTGGGTGCCGCAGGTGGCCGTGCCCGCTGAGCGGCTGTGTGAGCTGTTCGACGGGCTCAGCGCCGGCCGCCGCACGCCACTCGACGTGGTGCTCGGCTTCGTCGAGCTGAGTTCCGGACGGCAGTGCTACAACAGCGCCGCCTACCTCCGCCTGGGGCCGGGCCACCGGCCGGTGGTGGTCCACATCCACCGCAAGGTGCACCTGCCGACCTACGGCATGTTCGACGAAGCGCGCTACTTCAGCCCTGGCCGCGCGCTCCGCGCCTTCGACTCGCCGCTCCTCGGGCGCACCGGCATG
>JACPDV010000566.1 GCA_016183835.1 Armatimonadota bacterium | reverse complement strand
GTAGTCCTCGCCTCGATAGGTGTAGGGTTCCCCGGTGACCGCCTCCACCACCGACCAGGGCCAGCCCTTGCCGTAGCCTGCCTTGCTCTGGAAGATGTCCTGCGCCGGCACCGGCATGCGCTGCCACTGGCCGCACTCCACGCCCTCCGCCGCCAGCGCCTCCTGCACCCGCGCGCGGAACGCGTCCGGCGCGATGTCCAGCCCCAGCGGCTCGGGATGCACGCCCACCACGTAGTTGTACCAGGCCGACTCGCGGTCGGCCGGCACCACGGGCACCTCCACGCCGGGCAGGCTTGTGAGCCGCTCGGTCAGCCGGGCGGCGTTGGCCGCGCGGGTCGCGTTCATCTCGGGCAGCCGGCGGAGCTGGCTGCGGGCGAAGGCCTGACCGAAGGAGTCGGGGCGGTACATCCAGCCGAGCCCGCGGGCGTTGTACTGCTGCTCCTCGCGCTCGCGCCCCGGCACCACCGCCTCGCCGAAATACTGGAGGTGACGCCCGCGCACGAACATGCCCTCGTCGTCCGTGACGAACAGCCCGCCCTCGCTGCCGGTGGTGAGACACTTGCTCTGCTGCGTGCTGAACCCCGTGGCGTCGCCGAAGCTCCCGACGCGCTTGCCCTGGTACGTCGCCCCGTGCGCCTGGCAGGCGTCTTCGATGACGAGCAGGTTGTGCTTCCGGGCGATGGCGAGGATCGGCTCGAGGTTCGCCGGCATGCCGTGGATGTGGACCGGCATGACGGCCTTGGTGCGCGCGGTAATGGCGGCTTCGACGAGCGCCGGGTCCATGCACCAGGTGCCCGGCTCGATGTCGACGAAGACGGGGATGGCGCAGTGGTGGAGCACGGCGGCGGCGGTGGCCCAGAAGGTGAAGGCGGGGCAGATCACCTCATCGCCCGGCTGCACGCCCGCGGCGGCCAGGGCGATGTGGAGCGCGGACGTGCCGCTGGGGGTGGGGAGGCAGTACTTCACGCCGACGAAGGCGGCCCACTCCTCGGCCAGCTTCTCGGCCTGGATGGTGCGCTGCTTGCGGATGTCGGGTTCGCTGAGCACCTCGGCCACGGCGGCGCGGTCGGCATCGGTGATATGAGGCCAGGGCCGGGCGAGGCCATCGGGCACGGCGCGCGGGCCGCCGAGGAGGGCGAGCTTGGGCATGGGCGTACTCCGGCCGCGGGGTTGGACGCGGAGAGGGCGGCACCTGCCGTCACGGCCACTGCGTCCGGTCGCATCCAACTCGTTTCGGGTCCTTCGGCCGCCAGACCTTGGCCACCGCCGACGGGAGCGGTCCCGCCACGTCCAGGCCCTGTTGCGTCACCAGCCGGAACGCGCCGGAGGCCTGCCGGTACTCCACCCGCATCTGCTTCGAGTGCGCGTCCTGCGCGTAGACCTTCTGCCAGCGGTCGAGCGGGTTGTTGTCGTTCCAGTTGTGCCGGATCCACGGCGTCCAGGCGTTGTCGGCGAGGACGTTGTAGTCCGACTCGCTGCCCATCTCCGCGCGCTTCTCCGGCTCGGGATACATCTCGAGGGTCAGGTCCGAGCCGCGGGTCGTGTCGTCGCCGTTGACGTAGTTGTGGAGCATCAGGTTGTAGAAGACCCGCGTGTTCCTCGGCGGCTCGCCCGGTCCGCGGGTCATGCAGACGATACCCGAGGCGTTCTCCGCCAGCGTGTTGCCCACCACCCAGGTGTTCTGCGAGCCGGAGACGTAGATCCCGCGCCCGTGGTTGGCGTAGACCAGGTTGCCGGCGATGATGCCGCCTCCCTTGTTGATCTCGAACATGATCCCGCAGTCGCCGTTGTCGTGGCAGACGTTGTCGAGGATGCGGATGTCCTCGTTGTCGGTGTCGAACCAGATCCCCTCGGCCTCGTCGTTCCAGGCGGCCTCGCACCCGCGGAAGGTGGTGCGTTTGTTGCCGGGGATGCACTTGGCGCCGGCCGCCACGCCCCAGTCGCCGTAGAAGTGGCGGTAGTTGTTGAAGGTGAGCGCGCAGTCCTCGATGGTGCAGTCCTCGGTGAGACCCATGGCCAGCCCGGTGGCGCCGTTGTGCGAGAGGTCGCACCCGCGGACGGTGCAGTTCTTCGAGTCCCACACCGAGAGCCCGGTGAAGTCGGCCCAGTGGATGCGGCAGTCCTCCATCATCACGCGCTCGCAGCTCCCGATGCTGGCGATGGGCCACTGTCCGCCGGGCTGCCGGTTGTGCCGCATGTCGAATCCGCGCACCACCACGTCGTGCGCCTTGGTGACGGTCAGGGCGAAGCCGCGCACGCCGACCTCGATGCAGAACCACTCGGGCCGCCCGCCGAGGTAGGCCCACAGCGTCTGGTTCGGCGCGTCCCACCAGAAGGACTGCGGGATCAGGTCGGCCAGGCCCTTGCCGATGTAGACCATCTGCTTGAGGTCTTTGCTGTTGTAGACGTGGTCCACACCGATCATCTGGAGGGGGTGGTCGTCGTCGATGAAGACCTGCGAGACCCAGCGGTTGGCCTTGTCGGCGTAGTTGCCGAAGCGCGGGTCGATGAAGTACTCGTCGCCGAGCTGGATGCGCCAGAGGTGCAGGTTGGCGTACTGGAACGGCTCGGGCATGTCCTTGACGTCGCCCAGCAGCGCCCACTTGCCTCGGATCACCTCGGAGCCCTTGATCACCACCCGGGCGTCGGGCGCGGCGGCAAACGCGATGGGCCGGCCCGGCTCGCCGGAGACGTTGATGTCCACGTGCTCGCGGTAGACGCCGGTCTTGACGAGCACGCTGTCGCCCGGCTTGAGTTCCTTGGCCTGCGCGGCGCGGGAGATGGTCTTCCACGGCGCGTCGGCAGTGCCGGCGTTGGCGTCGGCGGCGTTGGCGGCACGGCCGTCGACCCAGAAGGTCGTGGCATGGGCGGCGAAGCAGACGGGCAGAATCGTGAGCGGGACCCAGGTGCGTCGCATCATCGGCTCCTTGTTGCTCCCCTCAGAGGCCGCTACCGCGCCGGCGGGTAGAACGGGGCCGCGGCTTCGGCATACAGCCCGCCCGCCCAGGCGGTGGTCAACGCCTCGTCGAGGTAGCTCAGCTCGAAGTAGCACATGCCCCGCGCCTTGTACGACTTGCACAGCTCCTGCTGGCTGGCAACCAGGTCGACCGGGCGCGTGCTCGTGCGGTCTCCCTGCCGCAGGTAGAGCGACAGGCCCGGATAGATGCGCGCCATGGTCGGGTCGAACGCCTGCCACTCGTCAAGCTGCCGCTTGAGCACGGCGTTGTCCAGGGTGTAGGCCATCGGCAGCGCGTAGTCGAGGATGCCCTCCTTCAGCCAGCCGTACCAGTCCTGGCAGACCCCGTCGGCGGCGCTGCGGTCGGCGAACACGGCGGCGCTGACTTGGGCGTTCGGCTTGAGCGCCTTGGTTCCGTAGTAGACCTGCCGCACCAGGTCGGTGACCGAGTCGGTCCGGAAGGTGGTCCAGCAGCCGGCCCGCCGACGCTCGGTCTCCTGATCGAGCGGCGGACCGACCGGGAGCAGCTCCTGCCCGGCCGCCGGCTGGATCACGCGGAACTCGCTGAAGAACGGGGCCGTTCTGCGCAGGCCGAGCACCCGCTGCAGCTCCGGATCGCTGATGGCGGACACCGGGCCATCGATGAACAGCGCCCGGCCGCCGGCGGAGACATGCCGCGCCAGCCAAGCCGCCGTCGTGGCCGGGATCCGGTACTGCCCATCCAGCACGACGATGGCCCCCGCCGACACCTCGCCGAGCTGCTGATCGGTCACGGCGGTGGGCTTCGCGCCGAGCGCCCGCAACCAGGCCAGCCCGGCGGACTGGCTCTGCAAGCCGTACTTGGCCGTGGTGTCCACGCAGCGGAGCTGGACCACCTTCCGCTCGGCCCCGAAGCGCTCGAGCACCCGCCGGGCGAACAGGTTGACCGCCGGCTGACCGGCGCGGGTCGCCTGCCAGTTGAGCAGGATCGTCTCGCCCGTGTCGAGCTGGTTGAGGGTGATCGCCGGCTTGCCGTTATCGAACGTGGCGACCACGTGCGCGGTGGTGGGCTGGTCGAGCGGGTTGCCGCTGAGCTGCAGGCCCACAGGGAAGCGCGGGTCGGTGGGACTCACCGGCGGCAGGCCGTAACGCTTCTGCACCTCGGTCTGGCAGGCACTGCAGTAGCACATGCCACGGCCGTCGAAGCGGATGTAGTCGAAGTGCAGACCGTCCAGGTCGTAGTTGCGGAGGCAGTCGAGCATGACGTCGCGCTCGAACGCGCGGACCTCCGGTCGGCCCAGGTCGTACCACCTTTCGCTCGGCCCCGGGCCTTCTTGCAGCGCCCAGTCGGGGTGCTTGTCGAACACGAAGCCGGGCCGGCCGGCGCCGTAGTTGCCATTGACGAACCAGGCATGGACGGCGATGCCTTTGGCGTGGGCCTGCTCGATCAGGGCGGCGAGCGGGTCGAACCCGACCGGCACGTCCTTGGCCAAGGGACTGAGCGAGCTCTTGTACCAGGCCTGCCCGCCGTTGTACCAGATCAGCGGGTAGACGGAGTTGAGGTGCGCCGCGGACACCTTGGCCACGGTCTGCGCCACCGCCTCGGGAGTCTGGAAGTGGCGATAGTTGACCCACACCGCCCGCTGCTCGGGCTCGGCGGTCAAGGTCAGCATCCCACAGGCCAGCAGCAGAGTCGTCATCTGTTCCTCCTGCCTGACAGCGAAGGCGACGATGCCGGCGGTCCCCGCAGCACACTCCGCCAGACTGCGTTCGCCATGCCAGACCTCTTCGCCTGCATCGCTGCAGGGGAAGCGGATCGAGGAGGCGCCCGATCACTGTGGCATAATAGGGGCAGTCGGCTGCGGGCCGCTGGACGATCACCATGCGACCAGACCGTGAGTTGAGGTTCCGGCTAGAGGGCGGCGCAGAGGACGGCGGCGCGGTACGTCTGGACGCGGTCCAGGCGCTGGTCGAAGCCGTCGAGGAAGTGTTGGCGGCCGTCGAGTGCGACATCACCCGACAGGACCGCGCCAGCACACACGCTCGCGTCACGCACCTGTCTCTCAGCAGCCCGATGGAACTGGGCGTCACGCCGGTCGGACCGATGGCCGACCCGAGCATCGGCCCGACGGTCGCACGCGAGGCGCGCCGAGACCTAGCGCTGGTGCAAGCCGGCCAGCGGCCGGAACGTGCGAGCACGCGCACACTTCAGGCGTGCGCCGCGCTCGTCACTCCGTACCAGCACGGCGTCGAGACCCTTGGCATCTACGGCGAGGACTTGGCCGAAGTGGTGCCGCTTCGCCGAGACCTGCCGAGCGCCGTGGCCGAGCTGCTCGGAGTCCCGCAGTACACCCACGGCACCTGGCGGGGCAGGCTCGACGCGGTCAATTTCCATAGCCCCCTCCGTGTTCTCTACATCTACCCGACGGCGGGCCCAACGCGTATCCGGTGCACGTACCGTGGTTCTCGTCTGGATGACATGGCCGTACGGCTGGCCAGGCAGTTCGTGGAAGTGGAAGGCCGACTGCGATTCCGGGTCGGGGATCCATTTCCCGAAGAGATACTAGTAGCAGAGTTACGGCCGGTGCCGCAGGAAGGGCTGCCGACGGTGGATGACTTGGTCGGTTCGCTGCCTGAGATCACAGGTGGGATGGAGATAGGCGACTACCTCCACATGCTGCGTGATGAGTAGACGTACGCCGGCGTTCTACTGGGACACCTCGGTCTTCCTCGCCGTCCTCAAGGGCGAAGCCGCACGGGGTGCCTCTTTCGACGCAGCGGTCGAGCTGTTGAGGCGGGTGGAGGCGGGGGAGGCCGTGATCGTGACCTCCGAGGTCATGGTCGCGGAGGTGGTGCCATTCCACTACACACCGGAGAAGCTGGCCGACTTCCGCAAGTGGTTGGGCCGTGAGCACTTGGTTGTGCGCGGTGTAGACCGCGCTGTGTCACGTGCCGCGGCCGACCTTCGAGGCGGCTGCCTGCGGCGTGGCGTGCACTGCCCGAAGCTCGCCGACGCCCTGCACATCGCTACGGCGCTGCTGCACAGGCACCAAGTCGACGCGGTACACGCGTTTGATGACCACTTCCCCAGAGTACTGGCAGGAGTGGATGTCGGCCTTGTGGCCGTTGAGCCAGCGCTTCCGGTCCTGGAGCAGCCGAGCCTGCCGGGAGCCGAGGTGGATCCGGACGCCTGATTCTGACCAGCCGCGGACTCACCCGCCCACGCGCACCACCGCATACTCCATGCTGCCCAGCTCGAGCTGCAGCATGTCGCCGTCCAGCACCCACCGCCCCTCGCCGAGCGCGTCGCGCGCCGTTCTCGCGTCCGCCCCGAGCCCGAGCTGCTTGCGGTCCAGCCGCAGCGTCGCGGTCGCCTTCTCGCGGCCCAGGTTCGACACCACCAGGAGCGCGCCCTGGCCCGGCCGCGTGTAGGCGCTGCAGTAGACCCCCGCCGGCCCGCAGCGGACAGCCGTCTGCGACCAGTAGGGCAGCCATGTCGCCTGGCTCGTGCCGAACCCGTCGAACGCCTTCCAGATCGCCGTGATGCGCTCGAAGTCCGCGCCTTGCCCCGTCGCCCGCACATACATGTCGTGCAGCAGCACGAACGAGAGCCCCTCGGCATGGGTGAACGGACGCCCCTCGTAGACCAGGAACTCCGCCCGCAAGCCCCACTGCCGGCCCATGAACTCGGCGCGGTAGGTGTCCAGCGGCATCAGGTCCTGCGCCGCCTTCTGCCCGTGGGTGTAGCCCTCGAACTGCTCGCCGTCCCAGTAGCTCTCGCAGAACGACAGCTCGGGGATCACCAGGTTGCCCGACATGTGGGCGTCGAGGAGCGAGTCCTTCCGCTTGGTGCGGAAGATGGTGTAGAGCCGCCGCATGTACTCCCGGTTGCGCCAGATGGGGTAGGTCTTCTGCCACTGTCCGTCGCGCAGGTAGCCGCAGCCGTGCTCGGGATTGGCACAGCCGAAGGCCTCGGTGGTGCCGTCCATGTAGATCCCGTCGATGGCGAAGTCGTCGGCCAGCTTGTCGATCCCGGCCAGCATGCACTCCATGATGGCACTCTCGTTGCAGCCGGCGTCGAAGGCCTGGGTCTCCTGCCCGTTGGTCCAGTGGATCGGCGGGCGGACGGTCCACTGGTCGTGCCAGGCCTTCATCTCCGGGCTGATGTCGGCCAGGCCGTAGCCGATGTAGAGGATGATCTTCATCCCCCGGGCGTGCACGGCCTCGATCAGCGCCTTGAGCTTGTCGGGGTAGGGTGTGCTCGGCAGGCCGTAGAGGTCGGTCCACATCTGGTGGTACACCACCACCTCCACGCCGTGGGCCTTGAGGAAGTCGAGCAGCCCGGACCGCTCCCGCGGCGGCGTGAGCACCAGGCCGCCGTCCATCAGGCCCGGCTCGGCCAGCGCGCCGGGCCCGCGCCCTACGGCCGGGGCGAGCGGCTGCCGGTCCGCGCCGAGCCCGCGGTAGTGGTCGAGCAGGAGCGTGTCGGCGTCGGCCGGGATCTCCCAGCCGGCCCCCTTGGCCAGCGCCTCCGCCGCCCGTGCGGCGATCTGTCCGGGAGGTAGCGCGGTCTTCCCCACGCGCAGCTCGTGGAAGATCCAATCCCCCTCGTCGCCGCCCACCTTGGCGAACTGGAGCTGGCAGTCGGTCAGCGCGTTGCCGGTCAGCCCCGGGTGCGGCACCGATTCGGCGCACGGCTTGCCGTCCACGAACATGCGCACGCGGTCGCCCCAGGTCAGGCAGACGTGGTGCAGCTCGCCCCGGCGCCAACCGAGGTTGTTGGCGGTGATGTGCACCGGGTACGTCTGCGGGTAACCCTGACCCAGCCCGATGTACGCCCACAGCCCCGAGCCCTCGTAGTCGTAGAACCAGCAGACCATGTCGCCGTTGGCGAACTTGAGGGCGAAGAGTGCCTGGTTCTGCTTGTGCTCCTTGACCGCGGCCGGGTCGAAGTCCACCGTGACGAGCGCCTCGAGGCTGCCCTGCGCCTGGTCGAAGTTGCCCTCGGCGGGGTAGGTCAGCCCGCAAGGCACCGACACCGTCTCGTCCTGCATGCCGAAGTAGGCGCCGTGCCAGAGGTGCGCCCGGCGGCGCGGCACCGGCTTCACCGGCGTGGCTTGCAGCCCGAACCGCCAGCGCAGCTCGCCCGGCAGCGTCACCGGGTGGTCGAACAGGTTCACCCGCAGGACCACCCGGCCGCCCTCGTGCACCACCTGGATCGTTCGCTCGCGGTGCTGCAGGTCGAACGGCTCGTCGGTCTCGGCGAACCAGGCCAGGCCGCGCGTTTCGTCGCCGAGCCAGACGTAGGGCATGAAGGTCTTCTCGTACTGCCAGCCCTGCCCGCCCACTCCGGCGCTGTAGGAGTTGGCCCAGTCCAGCCGCGCCGCGTGGATGTACTTGGCGAAGCGCGCGTCGAAGGGGATCTCCAGCGCCAGCCGGTCGACCTTGCCTCCGCCGCGGAGCGTCAGGTCGCAGGTCAGGCAGCCGTCGTAGTCCACCGTGCTCTTCGTCTCGAGCCGCAGCCCACCGGCCCGCGCGGCGCCCTGCCACACCGCCTGAGACTCGTCGTGCGACACCAGCTTGCCGGCCCCGGTCCAGCTCAGCGCCTTGCCGCCCGCCGTGCCGGCGATGGTCACTGGACCGGCGAGCACCTGGCTCCCCTGGCTCGTCACCGCCCGCGGGAACGGCCCGGCGAAGTCGTAGGTCCGGCCCCAGCAGGTTACCTGCGAGCCCTTGGCGCTCAGTGGCGTGAACGGCTCGAGCACCCTCCGGCCGACACCCGCCCGCGTGCCCAGGAACGCCGGCCCGGCCTGGCGAGTGAAGGGCGCGTCGGCTTCGGCGAGGAGCTTCCCGCCGCCCATCAGCGAAGCGCGCACGCGGTACGGCCCCGGCTCGGCGGGAGCGGGGAGCGACAGGTTCAGGCTGGCGCCCTCGAACGCCACCGGCCCGCGCTGCGCCAGCACCTTGCCGGCCGCGTCCAGCAGCCCGATCGCCGCCGTCCGCCCGGCCGTCGGCTCCGCGCCGAGACGCACCAGGACCTCCGAGCCGAGCACGACGCCCGGCACCACCAGCGTCATCCGCCCGCCCAGCTCCAAGGGGATCCGTTGCGACATGATGACCCTCCCCGCGGCGCTCGCCTCGACCACCAGCAGGTGCGGCCCGCCGACGTTCGACCCGACTTCGAGTGCCTGCCCCACGGCTGTGGCGGGGTCGCTCGCCAGCGCCGCCGACTTCTCCGCCACGGCCTGCCCGGCTCGCAACAGCCGCACGCTGACACTCACTGGCCCCGCGCCGCCGGCGGGCACCGCAACGGGCACGCGCCACCGATCGTTCCGTGGGAGCCCGAGCGGCCCCAGCGAGGCAGCCGGACCGTCGCCGAAGACCAGCGTGCCGAACCGGGCGGGCGTGTCGTACGACGGCCCGGTGTCGGCCCAAGTGCTCAACTCGGGTCCCGCGCCGTTCACGTCGGAGCAGAACGTGGCGCCCCAGCGCTCGCCGGCCGCCGGCGTGCCCCGGCCGAGCGCGGCGAACGGCACGGCCAGCTCGCAGCTCCACCCGTCGGGCAGGTCGGCGGCCGCCCACTGCAGGTCGAGGTCCACCTTCGGGTCGCGATCCCGCGCGTCGTAGAAGCTGCCCAGGTGGTTGACGATGAGCTGGATGGAGTGGCTCCTGGTCTGGCCGGGGTCGAGGAACAGCTCCACGGCGTCGTCGTTCCACACGGCGCCGTCGCGCTCGCGCTTCTGGCCGGCAAGCACCGGCTTCGGCCCGGAGTAGACGTGGCAGCCGAGGTAGAGTGCGCGCTCGTCCCACATCGCCGCAGTAGTGGCGGGGTGCCGGGCGAGGACGCCGAGGCCGGGGACGACGTACCCGCCGGCGACCGCGGCAAACTGCCAGGCGGCGTCGTCGAGCTTGCCGTCGATGACCGGCGCGGCGGGGCAGCGGGGGACGGTGAGGAGCGGTGGTTCGACGGGGGCGGCGAGAACTGGCGAGGACAGGGCGAGGGCGAGCCAGAACCTTGTCATGAGCGCACTCCCGCGGTACCAGCCTGAGCGGCGCCCTTCTCCGCGGCAGCGGGGGTGGGCCGGCCTGGACACCGACTGGAGGTCGTTTCGGTGGACGGTGGCCTTGCCCTTCCCCCCTGCCTTGCGGCGGAGAGGCCGACGCGGGTGCGTGGGATGTGGTAATACTGGGTACGGTCTGGCTGAGACCCAGCGGTCGCAGGCCGATGTGCCGAAGTGCGTGGAACGGTGTCCATGAGTTGTGAATTCGGCAGCGCCAAGTCGGCTCGGGTTTCCCGGGCGCGACGCCTCCTGCTGGCCGTCGTGGCGCTTGTCGCCGGCTGGGCGGCGTGCGTCTGGTTGCCCCATCGGCCATCGGCTGTTCCGTCGCCCGATGTGCCGGACAACTTCGCATGGTACGACGAGTGGGGGCGAGTCTACCTCGCCACCGCACAAGGTCGGCAGGTCGACGTGCGGTTCTTCCCGGATGAAAACGGGACTCAAGACACCTGGGGAGCCATGCGTCTGGCGCTGGACCCAGCGCGGCTGCTGTGCCACTCCCCCGGGCGACAGGCCATCGGTGTGAAGACCCTCGCCTCCACGCGTTGGTTTCCGGCGCCGGCTGAGCTAGGCAAACCTGACTGCATCGAGGACATCGCCGTG
>JACPDV010000568.1 GCA_016183835.1 Armatimonadota bacterium | reverse complement strand
GGGCGGCGGAAATGGTCGGCATGGGGCGGTGCGAATTCCTGTGCGAGGTCGGCGCCTACGGTGGCGTCATCTACTGCTACACGCCGGAGGAGCTTGAGCAGGAGATAGAGAACGCAACGCGCGCGGTTCGGCGCCGCTCCAGCGAGAGCGGTGAGTATCCGGAATAGGAGTGCGGCGCGCCATGATCCCGACGTATGCGCAGTTGCGGCTTCCGATGCTCGAGCTTCTCTCTGATCGCCATGAGCATACCCTCAACTCGCTCTATGAGCCGTTGGCTTCGCGCTACCAACTTACAGATGAGGAGCGGAATGCCAGGGTCCGGGATGGCCGGCGGAGGCTCTTCGAAAACCGTGTGCAGTGGGCCAAGCGCTCCCTTATCGAGGACGGTCTGGTCGAGAGTACTGGCTGGGGCCGGCTACGCGCAACACCGGCTGGCATCGCCAGCCTGGCCGACGGCCCCGAACAAGGCTGGATAGAGCCAGCTAGAGCGAACGACAGGCGCGGCGGCAGGCAGGCGCGGCCGACCCAAGCTCCCGACGCGAGCACCCTTGACGTCCCGTCCCTCACGCCGGAAGAGCACATTGAACAAGGCTACCGCAAGTCCCGTGCGGCACTCGCGGACGAGTTGCTTGAGCGCGTTAAGAGCGCTCCGCCGGCCTTTTTCGAGCAACTCGTAGTGGATCTTCTGGTCGGTATGGGATACGGCGGCTCACATGAGGGGGCAGCCAGAGCGGTCGGTGGGACCGGCGATGGCGGCGTCGACGGCATGATCGACGGGGACCCCCTTGGTCTCGACTTGGTCTACGTTCAGGCCAAACGATGGGCGGGCTCCGTCGGCCTCGACGTCGTGCGAGCCTTCGTTGGAGCGCTAACCAGGAAGGGCGCCCACAAAGGGGTCCTCGTCACCACCTCGACCTTCACTGCGCATGCTCGCAAAGAGGCCGACGGCGGCAGCCCACGGGTCGTCCTGATCGACGGCGCCCTGCTCGCGCAACTCATGATCGAGCACAACGTCGGCGTCGTAGTGGATGTCCCATACGTGCTGAAGCGGGTTGACACCGGCTACTTCGAGTCGGTATAGCAGGCCAACAGACCATTCCCGGCGAAGGTGCGCTTGCCCACGAGTCCCAGTGGGTGATGAACATTCGGAGCCTCCGATGAGCCGCTGGCTTGCCACCGCCCTCTCCCTCACTGCTCGCCTCCTCGCCGCCGAGCCCGCCCCCAACCCCATCCCGCTCAAACCCGACCCGCCCTTCGCCCTCGACGGTGAGCTGGACGACTGGAGCGCCGTCCCCGGACCCATCCGTGTGGACCGGCCCGGGCAGGCCACCTGGGGAAAGGTCGAATGGTCCGGCCCCGCCGACCTCAGCGGCACCGTCCGGCTCGCCTGGCGGCCCGAGGCGCTCTTCCTCGCCGCCGACGTCACCGACGACCAGCTCCGGCAGTCGCAGCGCGGCGCCGGAATCTGGCAGGGCGACCACGTCGAGCTCTACCTCGACGCGCTGCCCGACCTGGAGCCGGCGCGCGACCCGTTCGGCGCCGGGCAGTTCCAGATCCTGTTCAGCCCCGGCAACTTCCTCCGCACCGGCGACGCGCTCACCGACTGCCCGCCGGAGGCCCACGCCTATCAGCCCCCCGGCCTCACCGCTGACGGCGTCGAGGTGGCCGCCAAACGCACGCCGAAGGGCTGGACCATCGAGGCCAGCGTGCCGTGGAAGCTCCTCGGCCTCGACCGCCCCGCAGTGGGCACGCCGCTCCGCGTGGAGGTCGGCCTCTCGGACACCGACTCCGCCGACCCCCGGCAGGAGTGCATGCTCACCACCTCGCCGGACCCGTGGGCTATTCGGCGCGGCCGGCTCAACCCCGCGGTGCTCGCCGCGGCCGACGGCACGGCCCCTGCGGTCACCAGCCGGGTGGTGCTCGGGCCCGGCGCCACCCTCGAGCGCGACAAGCAGCAGTCCTACACCTTCACCCCGCCGCCCGTGCCGCCCGGCCGCGACGCGGTGCTGGCCTTCCAGGCGCGGCTCGAGTTCGCCACCGTAGCGGGCTACCACCAGGGGCTCCGCGTGACGCTCAACGGCCAGCCGCTCGACGGCGCTCGGCTCGTCGGCAAGCCGCTCCGCGCTCGCTCCCGCGGCGGGCAGGTCTACTCGCTCTACGCCGCCGACCACCTGGCCACCTACTACGCGCCCGACTTCACCAGCGCCGACCTCGACGCGCACTACGGGCTGCTCGACGGCGTGAGGGCCTGCGACTTCGAGCTGCGCGTCACCGACCTGCTCAAGCCTGGTGAGAACACCCTCACGTTCGAGAACGTCTGCGTCCCGGCGGTGACCAACCCGCTGGTGGTGGGCGAGGTGCGGCTGGAGACGCGCATGCCGCCGCCGCCGCCCAAGCCGAAGGCCGGCCCGCCGGCCGGCGCGATCCCCACGATCGTCCCCGCCGCCGAGCATCGCACCCGCTACGAGCTGCGCGAGGCGGCGAACGGAGCGCTGGAGCTGCAGGTCGGCGGCGAGAGCTTCCGCATCGAGAGTCGCTTTTCCACACCCAAGCCCGCCTGGGTCACCGGCAGCAACAGCTACTTCCGACTGCAGCGGCAGATCGAGCGGCGGGACGAGCTGATCCTGGTGCGCGAGAGCTTCACCAACCTCACCGACCAGAATCTGCCGCTGATGCAGCGCCACGAGGTGCTCTTCGGCGACCGCGCGAAGCGCGTCCACGTGGCCGGCCTCGAGCAGCCCGGCAAGCAAGGCAAGGCATCGGAGCCGGGCAACCCCACGTCGTTCGCCTGCACCGAGAAGTCAGGCGTGGGGCTGCTCGCGGTCAGCGATCCCTTCCGCATCCACGTCACCAGCTACGCCCTGGCCGACCGGACCGGGCTGGCCGATGAGAGCCTGGTGGTCAAGCCGGGCGCCACGGTGACCGCCGAGTGGGCGCTCATCCCGACGGCCGCGCCCGACTACTTCGCCTTCGTCAACGCCGCGCGGCGCCTCCTCGACGTCAACTTCACCCTCGACGGCGCCTTCGCGTTCATGCGCGCCGATCCCCGTCTCACCGGCAAGTGGTCGGACCAGCAGACCGCCGACTTCATCCGCCTCAAGGACGCGAAGTACGTCTGCTCGAGCATCGAGTACCCCACCTACAAGGGCCGCTACACGCACGGCACCGCGTTCCAGCAGGTCGACCAGAGCGAGCGCCGCAACGCCTGCGCCCTGCGCCGGAAGCTGGTGCCCGGCGTGCAGAACCTGGTCTACTTCCACTGCTTCATCGACGTGCTCGACGAGGGCCCGCAGAAGTTCGCCGACTCGCTCCTCCTCCGGCCCGATGGCAAGCAGGCCGACTACGGCGAAGACATCTACAAGATCTTCATGCCGCTGGAGACCAACTCCTACGGACCGGAGATCGCCAAGAACATCGACGTGATCCTCAACGACATCGGCGCCGAGGGAGTCTACTGGGACGAGCACGAGTACAGCCGCTACCTCTACCACTACGGCGAGCCGTGGGACGGCTGCTCTGCCGACATCGACCCGCAGAAGCTCACCATCTCCCGCCTCAAGTCCAGCGTCACGCTGCTCACCGAGGCCTGGCGGCTGAAGCAGATGGACCGCATCCTCGCGCACGGCCCGCTGGTCGGCAACGGCTGCCCGTACACCCGCGCCATGACCGCCCGGCACTTCCCCTGCTTCGTGGAGACCGGCAGCATCACGCATTGCGCCAACGCGCAGCTCTACTCGCCCATCGCCCTCGGCGACCACCTCACCGAACGCAGCGAGAAGGACGCCTACGGCACCATGCTCGCCGCCCTCGACTACGGCTGCGTCTACCACTGGTACAACGACGTGACCGTGATCCCGACCCACCACACGTTGACCCAGTACATGTATCCCATCACCCCGCTGGAGCTGCACAGCGGCTACGTGATCGGCCGCGAGCGGGTCGTCACCAAGGTCAGCGGCCTGTTCGGCTGGGGCGACGGCGCGGCGCACGAGGTGCACGTCTACAACGACGAAGGCGTGGAGGTGCCGGATTTCGCGGCGCCGACGGTGAAGCGTGACGGGCAGACGTTCACGGAGCTGCGGATTGGGGAGGGGTGGTCGGCGGCCATCGTGAGGAAGTAACGGGCGACGCCTGGTGATCCACCACGGTCAAGATGCACCAGCGCCCGTAGGGACACGCCACCGGCGTGTCCGTCTGGGCGGCTCCCAGCCAGTCACGCGCCAAGGACACGCCGGTGGCGTGTCCCTACGCATGGCGCCGTGACCGCGGTGGCCTTGCCACGACGGGGCGGTGGTGCTGAGCGGACTGTGACGAGCGACGGATTGTGTGGTAGAACCACAAGCAGCGGGGGCTGGACATGGCGCACACGCTGGTGCTCAATCTTCCGGACCACACCTTCGCGGCGTTGGTTCGGTTCGCAGCAGAGCAGGGCCAGGCCGCCTTGCGGGTGCTTGACGAAGTCCGCGCCGAGAGGCAGCGCCGGGAAGAGGAGCAAAGGCCATGAGCAGCATGGAAACCGGGACCGCCGACTACCTGGCACGAGCGCGACAGTACGCCATGACGGTGACCACCACGGGAGGCGACCCGCCGTTTCTCGTCGTCGCGGCCGATTGGCCGGGCTTGATTGCCGGCGGGGAGACCCCCGAGGCGGCCCTGACGCTGGCCGCGGAGGTACTGGCCGACATGATCGAGCGCAACGAACAGAACGGGCGGGCGATCCCTGCGGCGCCAAGCCGTCCGACCGGCCGGCTCAACCTGCGCGTGTCCCGTTCGCTGCACTCGGTCTTGACGGCCCGCGCGGAGGCCGAGGGGGTGAGCGTCTCCTACCTGGCGGCCGAGCTGCTGGCGCGCGGGCTGGGGGTTGAAGAGGTGCTGCCAAGGCCGCGGCGACGACGGCCGCGGAGGCCGCCTGAGCCTGCGACGTCGACCTGAGACGTGTCGTGCGGCCCATGACCCGGCGGGCGGCGGAGGCGGACAGCGCTTTCGTCATCACTGCGTACGCTCTGACAGGCACGCCCCTCGCTGCGTATCGGCGGCGGATGAGGAAACGATGAAGCGCCAGCCGCAGTTCCCTCTGGGTTGGGACGAGGCGCGGGTGCGCCGCGTTCTCGAACACTACGAGGGCCAGCCCGACGACGAAGCCGTCGCCGAGGACGAAGCCGCATACGAGCAGCCCGGGCAGACCGTGATGGAGGTGCCGACCGCATTGGTGCCTGCGGTGCGTGAGCTGCTGGCGAGGCACCTGAGCTGACCCTGCCGCCGCGGCGCACCGCTCTGCTGGCGCACGGCGGAGCGGTGGCGGAGGAGACCATGGCTTCGGCGGAAGACGGATGCGGCAGGCGAAATGAGTATGGTGTCCCGCGACTGATGATCACCAATCACAACCCGCACTGCCGCGAACGTCTGAAGCTGGCCGACACCATGGCCGGCCGCGCCTATGTGTGCAGGCCGTGCGAGGCAGCCATGCGGTTGGGTGTGGTCTGCTCGGGGGAGGGATGATG
>JACPDV010000567.1 GCA_016183835.1 Armatimonadota bacterium | reverse complement strand
CCCGGCCGCAGCCTGCGCAGCGCCTCGACGGCCGGCCAGGCACCGTGCGCGGAGGCAACCAGGCCGTCGAGCGGGATCGCGGCATTGCCCTTGCCCTCCTCCACTGCCGCTACCTTGCCGGCGGACACGATGGCTTCGATGCCCCACTGGTTCGTGCCGGTCCGCCCCGTGCCCTGGCCGGGGCGGTAGACCACCAGGAGGCCCGACTCCCGGTCCCGATCGACAGCATCCACTCGGCAGCTCGCACCAGGAAGGACCAGCTCGTAACGGCCGGGATCCCACCCGCCAAGCCAGTCGCCCTGAGCGTCGAGCGCGGCCACCCGATCGCCGGGCCGCAGGGCCTCCAGCCGCTTGGCCGCCGTGGCGTGGGGGCCGACGTGAGCCGAGAGCACGAACCCGCCGGCCGGGATGGCATGGTTGCCGGAGCCGTACGTCGAGGCCTCGAGCACCTGGCCCTGCGCGCTGACGGCGACCTCCACGCCGTAGATGTTGGTGCCCGTGCTGGCGCGAGGTGGGGCGTAGAGGACAAGCTGGTCCGGTCCGCGGCCGGTGTTGACGCCGTCGAGCTTGAGCCGGTCGCCGCCGGTGAGCACGATGGTCGCGGCGCGGGCTGGATCGCTGAGAACCCGCGCGCTGCTGGGCAGAGGTGTGACCTCCGCCGGATGCCCGAAGTCGAACGGCAACCCGCCGTGCACTTCCGGTGCCCGTGCGGCGTCGGCGGGCCAGACCAATCGCTGCGGCTCAGCCGTCGTCCGGAGCAGCAGCACGGTGTTGCCCTGGACGGCCAGCGACGGCCGCCGCCACAGCTCGCGGTCGGTGGCGCGGCGTGCGGCGGCGGTGAGGCCCGGCTCCGGGTGCGGGCCGGGATCGCCCGCGGACGGGCTCCAGGCGGCCTGGGCGTACACGGCCGGGACCTGGCTGTAGGTGCTGGAGTAGAAACAGGCGGGCGGCCCAGCCCAGTGCGTGCCCATGCGCGGCACGCCGCGCTGCTGGGCGTAGCGCGCGAGGCTGAAGGGCGTCTGCCAGGGGCTGGCCCACACCGTGAAGCCCTGGGCTTGGAGCCAGTCCAGGCCGGGGTACTGCTCCAGCGGGTCGTAGAACCAGTAGTCCAGGATGATGTCCTTGGGCACTTTGGCGATCGCGGCGGCGGTGTTCTGCGGCGGGCCGCCGTTGGCCGGGCCGACCGGCGCGTGCAACTCCTTCTCCAGCTCGGGCGCCATGAGCATGTCGTGCCAGATCACCAGTTTGGCGCCGCGCTGTCTGAGGAAGGCATCCACCCGCTGCAGGTGCCGCACCAGCAGGTCGGGCGTGTTCTGGCCGGTCTCCGAGGCCCACCTGAACAGGTCCCAGGCCTCGTCCATGCCGCAATGGAAGTACTCGATGGGGCCGTAGGCATCGAGCATCTCGGTGAGGATGGGGTAGACGAACTTCTCGTACGTCTCGTCCTCGCCGACCATCACGCCGCCGTGATCGGTGTACGGCGCCTGTTGGTAGGCGCGGTCTAGGTGACCGAGCAGGTTGAGATAGCCGATCGGCCGCAACCCCAGGCTCCGGGCGTAGGCGACGACCTCCTTGGCCTGGGCCTTGGTGAACCGGGCTCCGCGCGCGGCGTCGGGCAGGGCGTCCAGCACCACCTGAGGGCCGAACTCGATCGCCACGTAGCCCACCTTGAAGCGCGCGAGCAGATCCAGGTTCTGCTTGAGGAAGTCCACGTCGCGGGTCCAGGCGCCCTGCATCATGAATGCGCGGAAGGGGCACTCGGGCCAGTCGCGGAGCGCGATGCCGGGGAGCGTCCAGCCGTCGGGTCGCGGCCGCGCGGCGGCGAGAAGCTGGAGGAAGCTGTGCACGGCCCAGAACGCGCCTTGCTCGTCATGCGCGGACAACAGCACGCCGTCGGCTGAGGTGGTGAGCCCGTAGCCTTCCGGCCGAGGGTGCGTCGCCGGGTCGAGTCGCAACGTCAGCACGGTGCGGCCGCCGTCGCCGACGGCGCGTTCGCCCAATCGCTGGCGCAGCTCGTGTTGCAGGAGTGCAGCGGGCCGGGCCAGGTCGGCGGGGGCCTCGATCCGGAGGGGGAGCGCCAGCCCTGCCGGCGTGCCCTGGCGCAGCTCGCGCGGCTGGGGCCAGAAAAGGGTGAGCAACAGCGATGCGGTGGCCATGCGCGGCCTCCCGGCGCGATGGTGGCACGGCACCGCCGCGGAGGCAAGGCGGGATGAGTATAATAGGGGGTACGGGGGCACCTGGCGGGAGACGACCATGTCCGACAGCGTGGCACAGACCAGGGCGAAGCTGACCTTCGAGGAGTTCCTCGCCTGGGACGGGGAGAACCAGCATGTGGAATGGGTGGATGGGGAGGTGGTGGAGATGGCGCCTGTGTCGCTACGGTGAACCTCGACCGGCTCCGCGCGGCCTACCTCGAAGGCCCGGCAGACCTGGTCATCGAGATCGCCAGCCCGAGCACTCGCGGCGTGGACCATGGCGACAAGTTCTACGAGTACGAGCAGGGCGGCGTGCCTGAGTACTGGCTGTTGGATCCGGAGCGGCGGCGCCCCGAGTTCTTTCTGCTCGACGCGGAGGGTATCTACAGCCCGGTCGTGGTCGGACCCGTGGGAGTCTACGAGAGTCCTGCGCTGTCCGGCCTCAGGCTTCGGGTCGAATGGCTCTGGACCCGCCCGTCGGTCTTCGAGATTGCGTCCGAGCTGGGGCTCGGCGGAGGGTAGGGCGCCATGCCGCGGTGGCTCACCTGGTATACCGCTCTGGCCGCCCTCCCCGCTCTCGCCGGCCCCAACCTCCTCCGCAACCCCGGCGGCGAGGACGGCACCGCCGCCTGGGGCGGTGACTGCCAGAGGGTCACCACCACCGCCCACGCCGGCAGCGCCTGCTTCACCGCCACCGTCACCGCCGCGGAGCAGCACCACTCGCTCACCCAGACCCTCACGCTCGAGGCCGACGTGCCCTACGAGGTCAGCTTCTGGGCGCGCAGCGACCAAGCCAACATGGTGGTGTTCTGGATCGAGCGGCCCGGCGACCGGCGCAACCCGGGACGCTGGGAGAAGCTCCCGGCGGCGTGGCGCGGGTGCACCGCCGTCTTCACCGTGCCGGTCTCCGCCGCGTGGGAGCTGCAGTTCGTCGTTCCTTCCTCCCACGGCGGGCAGCCGGTGGGCACCGCCTGGGTGGACGATCTCAGCCTCACCGCCCTCGCCGCCGGCCGGCCCGCGACCCTCAGCGCCGCGGGCGACTACGCCGACCAACCCAGCCTGGCCGCCGGCGCCGGGGCGCTGTGGGGCGCCTGGGAGGTGGCCGGGCCCGACCGCGACCGGCTGGTGATCGCCCTCCTCGACCCCGGCCCGCCCGTGACCGTGGCGCGCACCTGGAACCTGGACTTCGGCGCCGGCAGCTACACCCTCTGGCCGCGCCTGGTGGGCGGCCCGGGCGGGATCTGGCTGGTGACCGCCGCCGAGGTGCGCGGGCGGTGGGGGATCCGCGCGGTGCCGCTCGGCGCCGACGGGCCGGGCCGCGCGGTGGCGGTCACGGACGGCGCCGACTCCGCGGTGGGCGTGGCGGGCGTGCTCGACGGGGGGCGGCTGTGGCTCGCCTGGGTGGGCAATCGCGGCGGCGCGCGGCGCGTGTGGCTCAGCGCCATCCAGGGCTTGCGGGCGGAGCGGCCCGTAGCCGCCGGCGAGGAGCACAGCTACAACCCGGCGCTGGCGCTGGGTGGCGGGCGCGTGCACCTCGTCTACGACCGGTTCGTGGACGGCGGGCGCGACCTTTGGCTGCGGGTGCTGGAGGGCGGGCGCTGGTCGGCGCCGCGGCGGCTGACCCGCAGCAACCGCTACGACCTCAACCCGGCCGCGGTCTGGTGGCGCGGTGGGCTGTGGGTGGCGTGGGAGTCCGGCACGTTCGCCGGATACCGCACCAACTCGCTCGACCGCCGCTCGATCCGCTTGGCGGAGGTGACCGACTCCGGCCTGCTGGCGGCCAAGGGCCTCGAACAGGGCGTGGCAGGCGAGCCGGTTGAGCAGCCGGCGCTCGCGGTGGACGCCCATGGCCGGCTCTGGCTCGCCTGGCGGCAGGCGCGCGGCGCGGCGGGCCGTGAAGGCTGGGAGACCCGGCTGCGCGTCTTCGGCGGCGACGCCTGGACCGACCAGGGCATGCTCAGCGGCGGCACCGGGCGGAGCCGCGAGCCGGCGCTGGCGGCGCTCGACGACCTTGTGGTCGGCGCCCAGACGGTGGACACCGTGGGCCCGGGCTGGAAGAGCAACGCCGATGCCGCCACCGTCACCTCGAAGGTGGTGGCCCTGGCCGTGCCGACGGCCGACCTGCCCGCCGCCGCCGGGCTGCAAACGGCGCCGTTCGTCGACGCGGACGAGCCGCAGTTCCCGTTCCCGGCCGAGCTGCACCGCATGGGCGAGGACCGGCCGGCGTTCACCACGGACCTCGCGGGCCGGCGGCTGTTGGGGTGCTTCGGCAACCTGCACGAGCACAGCGACATCAGCGTCTGCGCCCGCGCGGCCGACGTGCGCACCGAGGAAGACTACGTGGCCATGCGCGAGCTCGGCCGCCTCGACTTCGGGGCGGTGACCGACCACGGCTACAACATCTCGCCGCCCGCCTGGCGCTACTCGGCCAAGATCACGCGCGCGAGCCACGATCCCGGGCGGTTCGTCACGTTCGTCGCCGAGGAGTGGACCAGCGACAACGAGCGCCACACCAAGCCGCCCGGGTACTACGGCCACCGCAACCTGATCTTCGCCGACCCGTACGAGCCGCAGTGGTACAACTCGCGCGATCCGAGCTACTTCACCCCGCGCCAGGTGTGGGACACGCTGGGCGAGCGCAACTACATCATGATCCCGCACCAGCTCGCCGACTCGGGGAACAACGTGCCCACCGACTGGAGCTACACCGACGAGCTCAAGCAGCCGGTGGCCGAGATCTTCCAGGCGCGCGAGAGCTACGAGGCGGACACCGCGCCGCGGCGGACCGCCAACGGCTGGCCCGGCTACTTCATCCAGGACGCGTGGGCGAAGGGGATCCGGATCGGGGTGATCGCCTCGCCCGATCACGGCGGCGGGAAGGGCAAGGCCGGCGTGCTGGTGGACCGCCTCACCCGCGAGGCCGTGCTCGACGCCTGCCGGGCGCGGCACACCTGGGGCTCCACGGCCGCCAAGATCGCCGTGGCCATGACCGTGGACGGACACCTGATGGGCGACATCGTGCGTCAGCCGCAGGTCGGGCCGGTGCGGGTCAAGGTGGTGGTCTCGGCCGTCTCGCCCGTGGCGGTGACACGGATCATTCGCAACAACCAAGTGGTCTACAGCTTCGGCGGGCCCGGGCCGGAGCTGAGCTTCGAGTACCTGGACAACGCCCCGCTGAACGCCGACAGCTACTACTACGTGCGGGTGGAGCAGCAGGACGGCGAGCTGGCCTGGTCGAGCCCGGTGTGGCTGGACCGGAAGGCGTAGCGGGCCCGGCGCCGAAGCTCAGCGCGCGATGACCCACGAACCGCCAGCCCCTGCCGCGGCGCCGGAGGAGCCGGATTCCCCGGTTGGCCTGTTCCTGCTCACCGCTTTCCTGGGGCTGCTGATCCTCCTTGACTGGCGCCTCGGCGGGCAATCGCTGATCCCCGGCTACAGCCTTCGGCCCGCGCTCATCGCCGCTGCCGTGGGCGCGGTAAGGGTCACCTTCGCCTCGCTCTCGGGGCTGCTCGAGGGCCGTATCGGCGCCGACCTGGCGCTCGCCATCGCCACCTGGGCAGCGCTCTGGATCCGGCAGCCCTTCGCCGCCGCCGAGGTGGTCTTCATCGCCATGACCGGCGAGAGCCTCGAAGCGGTCGCCTTCTCCCGCACCCGCCGCGCGCTGGAGCGGCTCCTCGCGCTGTGGCCCCAGACCGCCTGCGTGGTGGTCGACGGCGAGGAGCGCGAGGTGCCGACAGCCGAGCTGCGGGTCGGCGACCGCGTCGTGGTGCGGCCGGGCGAGCGCGTGGCCGTGGACGGGCGGATCGTGCTCGGCGAAACGAGCCTCGACGAAAGCTCGCTGACCGGCGAGAGCCTGCCGGTGGACCGTGGCGTGGGCGACGAGGTGCGCAGCGGCACGCAGAATCTACACGGCGCGATCCACGTCTTCGCCGAGGAGGTGGGGGCCGAGACCATCCTCGGCCGCGTGGTGGCGCTGGTCGCCGCGGCGCAGCAGCGGCAGGCGCCGGTGCAGCGCACCGCCGACCTTTACGCCGCCTGGTTCCTCCCGGCCGTGCTGCTCTGTGCGGGGCTCACGCTGTGGGCCACGCGCGACTGGATGCGCACGGTGGCCGTGCTCGTGGTGGCCTGCCCTTGCGCCCTGGTGCTCGCGACGCCGGCCGCGGTGTTGGCCGGGATCGGGCGGCTGGCGCGACGGGGCGTGCTGGTCAAGAGCGGCGAGGCGTTGGAGACGCTGGCACGGGTGCGCACGCTGGGGTTCGACAAGACCGGCACGCTGACCGCCGGCCGGCTGGAAGTGGGCGATCGCGTTCCGTTCGGCACGACCACCGCCGCGGAGCTGCTGCGCCTGGCGGCGGCGGGCGAGAGCGGCGCGGAGCATCCGCTGGCGCAGTGCTTTGTCGAGGCGGCGCGCGATGCCGGGCTGGCGTTCGAGCCGGCGGAGGAGCTGCAGGCGCTGCCGGGACTGGGCGTGACCGCGCGCGGGGCCGAGGGGCGCCTCGCGGTGGGCAACGCGCGGCTGATGGAGCAGCTCGGCATCGGCGTGGACGCGGCGGCCGTCGAGACGCTGGAGCGGTTGGCGGCGAGCGGGCAGACGGCGGTCCTGGTGGCGCGCGACGGCCGGCTGGTGGGCGCGGTGGGCGCGCGGGACCGGCTGCGCCCGGACGCCGCGGACACGGTCCGGGCGCTCCACCGGCTGGGGCTGAGGCGGGTGGCGCTCTTGACCGGCGACCGCGAGGCGGTGGCGGGGCGGGTTGCGGCGCAAGTGGGGATCGACGAGGTGCACGCCGAGCTGCTGCCCGCGGACAAAGCCGCCTGGGTGCGCACCCGGCGGAACGCGGGCGAGCGGGTGGCGATGGTCGGCGACGGGATCAACGACGCCCCGGCGCTGGCCGAGGCGGACGTGGGCGTGGCCATCGCCGAGCGCGGGAGCGACATCGCCGCCGAGGCGGCCGACATCGTGCTCCTCGGCGACCCGCTGGCGCAGGTGCCATACCTGGTGCAGGTCTGCCGCGAGGTGCTGGGCACCATCCGCCTCAGCATCCTGGGCTTCGCCTTCGGGCTCAACGGCGTGGCGGTGCTGCTCTCGGCGTGGGGCAAGCTGAGCCCGGTGCAGGCGGCGGTGTTCCACCAGGCCGGCTCGCTGGCGGTTCTGCTCAACGCACTGCGCCTGCTGGGGATGGAGCCGCGGCCCGGCTCGGCGGGTGAGCGCGCGGCGGGGCTGGCGCGGCGCTGGCTGGCCGCGGCGCTGGCGTTCGACCTGGACGGCCTCGTCACCTGGTCGGCGCTCCGCTGGCGGACGATCCTGCGCTGGAAGCTGCGGCTGCTGGCGGGGCTCTGGCTGCTCACCTGCCTGGTGCCCGTGGGCGCGGAGCAGGTGGCGGTGATCCGGGTCTTCGGCCGGCACGGGGCGACGTACGGTCCGGGCCTGTGGCTCAAGCCGTGGTGGCCCATCGGGCGCGCCAGGCTGCTCCGCCCGGGCGAGGTGCGGGCGCTGGAGCTGGGCTTCGCCAGCGTGCCCGGCGCCGCGCCGCGGCCCGGGCCGGGGCAGTACGAGTGGGACAGCGCGCACCTGGCGGGAGTCTACCAGCGCGTGCCCGACGAGGCGCTGATGCTCACCGGCGACGCCAACTTCGTCGAGGTGCAGGCCGTGGTGCAGTACACCGTGGCCGACCCGGCGCGCTACGCCTTCGCCGCGGCGGATGTGGCCGGGTTCGTCAAGGCCCGGGCCGAGACGGTACTGCGTGAGGTGGCCGCCGGGATGGCGCTCGACGACGTTCTGACGACCGCGCGCGGGCGCGTGGAGCAGCAGGCGCGGAGCGGGCTGCAGGCGGCCTGCGACGCGGGCGGGGTGGGGGTGCGGATCGCCGCGGTGGAGCTGGGCGACGTGCACCCGCCGCTGGAGGTGGTGCCGGCCTTCCGGGCCGTTTCCAGCGCCTACGAGAACAAGCTGCAGCAGATCAACGAGGCCGAGGCCTACGGCAACGAGGCGGTCGCCCTGGCGCGCGGCGAGGCGGCGGCCCGGCGGCAGGCGGCGGAGGCCTACCGGGTCGGCCGGGTGGACCGGGCGCGCGGCGAGGCGGCGCGCTTCACCCTCCGGCAGCAGACCTGGCGCGCCGCGCCCGAGGTCACCGCCGCCCGGCTCCGGCTCGACGCCGTCGAGCGCTCGCTGACCGGCCGGCGGAAGCTGATCCTGGACCCGGCGGTCACCGCGCGGCGGCAGTTCTGGACGTTGTCGCCCGATTTGCAGAAGCTCTTCCCCGGACAGCCGGCGCCCGCGCCGAGCGGCCTGGCAACCGAAGAGGCCGAGGAGGCGCCGCCGGCTCCGGCCGCTCCCCCGGCGGCGGGAGGTGTCACACCGTGAGACGCAAGCTGCTCCTCAGCGGCGCGCCGCTGGCCCTGCTGGGCCTCACCCTGTTCTGCGTGGACGAGCCGCAGGTGGCGGTGGTCACCGCGCTCGGACCCTTCGGCCGCGCCGTGCGCACCGTCGACACGCCGGGGCTTCACGCCAAGTGGCCGTGGCAGGGCCGGCGCAAGTTCGACCACCGGCTCCAGGTGCGCAACGCGCGGATCGCCGAGTGCCTTACCCAGGACAAGAAGAACCTGGTGGTGGACTGGTACATCTGCTGGCGGGTGGCCGAGCCCGAGCTGTTCATGAAGAGCGTGCGCACGCGGGGCAACGCCGAGCTGCGGCTGGAGGAGAGCATCCGCGGGCTGCTCTCGGCGGCGTTGGGCCACACCACCCTCGACCAGCTCGTCCACCTGCCGGCCACGGGTGAGCCCGAGGCCGCGTTCGCCACCGTCACCGACCCCGTGGCCCGCGACGGCGCCGCGCTGGCCAAGGAGCAGTACGGCATCGAGGTGGTGGACGTGCGGCTGCGGCGGGTGAACTTCCCCGAGCAGAACAAGCAGAGCGTGTTCGACCGGATGCGCGCCGAGCGGGAGCGGATCGCCCGCAAGTACCGCGCCGAGGGCGAGCAGGAGGCCCGCCGGATCCGCGCCGAGGCCGACCGCGAGAAGGAGCGCATCCTCAGCGAAGCCTACCGCGACGCCGAGCGCGTGAAGGGCGAGGGCGACGCCGAGGCCACCCGCATCTACGCCGCCGCCCACGGCGCCGACCCGCGCTTCTACCAGTTCGTGCGCACCCTGGACGTGTACGACAAGGTGCTCGGCAAGGACACCACCGTGGTGCTCTCCGCCGACTCGCCGCTGCTCCACACCCTGACCGACGGGCAGCTCCCGGGAGGCGCCCGGTGACGTCTCGGTTCCTGGCTCTGCGGGTGTTGTGGGCGGCGCAGCCGGCCGGGCGGCGCGCTGCGTGGCTCGGACTGGCCTGGCTGCTGACCGGGTTCTACGCCGTGGGGCCGTCGCAGGTGGCCGTGGTGCGCGTCTGCGGCAGCGTGGCGGGGGTCGCCGACCCGGGCGTCTGGTGGCGCGTGCCGTGGCCCATCTCGCGGCTCGACCGGGTGTCGGTCTGGGAGCGCCGGCAGATCGGCATCGGCGTGACCCTCGCCGAGGCCGCGGTGGGGCGCGACGATCCCTCCGACGAAACGGTCACCGGCGACCAGAACCTGGTCCGCGTGCAGGCCGTGGTGCAGTTCTACGTCTCGGACCCGCGCCGGTACCTCTTCGCCGCGGGGCAGGTGGACGCGCTGGTGGCGGCCGCCACGCAGGCGGCGCTGACCGAGCGGGTCGCCGTCGAGCCGGTGGACTCGCTGATGACCACCGGCCGCGACGAGGTGCGCCACGCGGTGCAGACCGGGGCGCAGAGCCGGCTGGACCGCTACCGGGCGGGCGTGCGGATCGACTCGGTGACCATCCGCCAGGTGCAGCCGCCGGGCGAGGTGGCGGTGGCGTTCAACGATGTGAACTCCGCCCGGCAGGACCACGACCGCAAGGTCAACGAGGCTCACGGCTACGCCAACGAGGTGCTCCCGCGGGCGCAGGGCGACGCCGCGGCGCTGCGCTCCGGCGCGGAGTCGTACAAGACGACGGCGATCAACCAGGCCACCGGCGACGCCGCGCGGTTCAGCAAGCTCGCCGCCGAGTACCACCGCGCGCCGGAGGTGACGCGCACGCGGCTTCACTTAGAGACAGTGGAGAAGGTGGCGCCGCGGCTCAACACGACGGTAGTGGACGCGGCCCACGGGACGCGGCCCATCGACCTGGGGATCCTCGGCAGCCCGCCGGAGAGCAAGCCGTGAGAGCGTCCAGGGTGGCGGCGGCGATCCTGTCGGTGGCCATCGTGGCGGCGGTGTTGCTGACCAGCCGGCCGGGCTCCAGCGGCGGCTCGGGCGGCACGCCGAAGGACGTGATCTACGACCGGCTCCTCCCGGCGATGAAGGCGGGCGACGTGCGGGCCTACCTCAAGTGCTTCGACGAGCCGCTCGCCGCCGAGCTGCGCACGGCGGCCGAGACGGACGGGTGGGCCAAGCTGAGCCAGTCGCTGAGGGCCCACGACGCGCGGGTGACCGGCGTGGCGGTGACCAACGAGGAGGTGGCGGGCGACGAGGCGAGCCTGCAGCTCGAGTGGGTCTACCGCGAGGACTCGGACGTGCAGACGGTGGCGTTGCGGCGGGCGAACGGCCGCTGGCTGATCCGCTCGCTGACGCCGCAACGGCGGGCGAGGCTGCCGATTCCGTACGGGACGGAGGTGATTCCGGGGCTCAAGGTGGGCGGGGCGTCAGACCCGAGCGACCGGGACGACAGGGCCGGCCATGGACAAAGATGGTAGCAACGACCATCGAGGGCGTGCGATACGCACGGAGACGTTGGTCGAGGGCGATCCTGACGATATGGGAATCCGCCGACGTTATAGAATGGCAGTTGACGGCATTCTAGATGTGTCTTACCATAGGGGATGCGCCGATGGCGCCCACATGGGAGACGAAGGATGGAGCCTACAGGGCAAGAGCTGGTCGGCTTCTGGGACTGGGTGGCCTCCAGGGGCCTGATGAACGCGAACTCCGCCCAGGGCCTGGGCACGGCCTGCAAGCGGATCTTGGCGGTAGAGGAGAACTGGGAGCAGTTGGACGTGTCGACCCTCGACGTAGACGCGCTGATAGGGCGCTTCAGTCGGCTGAAGGCGAAAGACTTCCAGCCAGGGACCCTACGTGAGTACGGCAAGCGCTTCCGGCTCGCGCACGCGTCTTTTCTTGAGCACGTGCGCGACCCCGAGGGATGGACTGCGCCGCGCCGTGAACGGCAGTCGGGTGTGCCCAACGGCAGGCGGGCCGAACGAGATGCGCAGGACGTTGGAGCGAAGGCGCCGTCGGCATCGCAGATGCCGGAGCCACCGGCAATGGACGCACGCTCGGGCAAGATGATTGTCTATCCGTTTCCACTCCGCGAGGACATTGTCGCGACGTTGACGGTGCCACGTGACCTGACGGTGTCCGAGGCCACACGTCTCGGTCGTTTCATCAATGCGCTAGCGATCGACGCGGAAACGGCCTGTGCTGCGTAACTGACGACCGCGTGCCACGCGCGGTGCGGAGCCGGTGTGCCGGCCGCGCGTGACGACGGTCTTGTCAATGTGCGGCCTGCCTCACCCCCGCAGGTCCAGCCACGCCATCTCCTCCGCCGTCAGCCGCACCCGCAGCGCCTCGAACGACCCGCGCATCTCGTCCATCGTCTCCGGACCGATCAGCGCGTAGACGTCCATCGGCTGGCACAGCACGTACGCCAGGGAGAGCTGGATCCCCGGCACTCCCGTCTTCGCCTCCAGCTCCCGCACCCTCCGGAGCCGCTCCCAGTTGCCATCGTTGAACCACACCCGCACGATCCCCGCCAGCCGCGGGTCGTTCGCGTCCTCGGGCTTGAAGCGGCCGCTGAAGAACCCGTTCGCCTGCGACGACCAGGCCAGGAGCGGGAGCTGCGTCCGCGTGTACCAGTCATGCGACCCTGCGTCCACCGCGTTGACGCAGTCGTCCCACATCGGCTCGTTCCAGTGCGCCAGCGTGAAGTTGGGGCTGCTCGCCGCGAACCCGCGCTTGCCCTCGCGTGCCGCCCAGGCGTTCGCCTCCTCCAGCCTGGCCGTGGTCCAGTTCGACCCGCCGAAGGCGCCGATCCGGCCGGCGTCGAGGTGCTCGTTGAGCACGTCCACGAACTCGCCCACGGGCACGTTCACGTTGTCGCGGTGCATCATCCAGACGTCGAACGAGTCCACCCCCATCCGCTCCAGCGAGGTGAGCAGGTGCTCGGTGCACAGCTCCGGCGTGGCGTCGATGCTGGCCGCGCCCTTGCCGATGATCACCATCCCGTCGCGCACGCCGCGGTTGCGCAGCCACGTGCCGACGCGCTCCTCGGAGCCGTAGACGTACGCGCAGTCGAGCGCGTTGCCGCCGCACTCCACGTAGCGGTCGAGCATGGCGTGCGTCTTCGCCAGGTCGCCCAGCACGTGGCCCATGGTGCCCAGGATGAGCCGCGCGACGGGCTTCGCCACGCCCTCGATCCGGCCGGTGGGCAGCTTGCCTTCCGGCTGCACGGCGAGCGGCCGGCGCGAGATGGTGTGATAGAGCCCCTCGGCGGTCTCGCAGGGGAAGGTCAGGCCGATCCCGCGGCGCCACTGGTCGAGCGCCTTCATGTTGCCGATGGTGTCCTGCCAGGTCATCCCGGGGTAGGCGAACTGCTGGCCTGACAGCTCCGCGGCGACCTTGTCCACCTCGATGGTGTAGAGCCCGCTCGGACCGGGGACGGCCACCCGGCGCGGCTCCTCGCCGTTGACGTGCACCTCGATGGCGGCGGACTCGTCGGTGGTGCCCGGGAACCACGGGTTGCGGACCACGATCCGCCCGCCCGTGCCGTACACCTCCGCGACCGATGGCACGCCGATCTGCATGCCGCAGACCAGTGTCGCCAGGATGTCGCCGGGGAACTTGACCGCCGCGGTGGCCCAGGTGTCCACGCCGCCGACAGGGTTCAGGTGGCCGGTGCCCTTGACCTCGAGCGGCTCGGCCGGCCGCTCCAGGCCCAGCGCGGCGCCGGCCAGGAGGCGGGCCATCGACATCGTGTAGCAGCCCACGTCCATGATCCCGCCGCCGGAGAGGACCACCTGCGAGCGGACGTTGTCGGGCTGCTCGCCGAAGTTGAAGCAGAAGGTGGCGTGGATCAGCCGCACGTCGCCGATCGCCCCGCTCCGCACCAGCTCGGCGAGCGTGGCCGTCTGCGGGTGGCAGCGGTACATGAAGGCCTCGGCCAGGAACAGGCCGGCGTCGCGCGCGGCCTCGACCATCGCCATCGCCTCGGCGTGGTGGCTCCCCAGCGGCTTCTCGCAGAGCACGTGCTTGCCCGCGGAGAAGCAGCGCAGGGTCCACTCGGCGTGGAGGTGGTTGGGCAGGGCGTTGTAGACCACGTCCACCGCCGGGTCGGCGAGGAGCGCGTCGTAGCCCTCGTAGCGCCGCGGGACGCCGAGCTCATCGCCGAACTGTTCGGCGGTCTCCCGCCGGCGGCTGCCGACGGCGGCGAGCGTGCCGGTCGTCGACTCGTTGATCGCGTGGGCCAGCGCTCTGGCGATCATGCCCGTGCCCAGGATGCCCCATTGCAGCCGAGTGTCCATTGGCCCTTGTTTCCTTCCGTCGCTGCCGGCTAGGCAGCCGCCCCGGGATGTTGTCCAGCGCGCCAACAGCACCGGTAGGGGCGAGGTCTCCTCGCCCGTCCGGCCGGCCGAGATCGCGCGCAGAGCGCTCCCACCTCGCGCATCGGGCGGGGAGACCCCGCCCCTACCTTGGGCCGGACAGCAACTCGGGTACGGTGCTTAACGGCTGCCCCGCCACCGG
>JACPDV010000572.1 GCA_016183835.1 Armatimonadota bacterium | reverse complement strand
CGAAGTAGCGGGTGATCTCCGGTGGCTGGGCGAAGTCGATCCGGGCGCCGCGGTAGTAGCCGTCGGTGTAGACCAGGAGCGACTTGAGCCCCTCCTCGAGCCCGGCCTTGTCTTCCTCGATGATGCCGCTACCCCAGCCGCCGAGCTTCAGGCCGAACGGGTTCTTCTCGATCCGCCCGTCGAACAGCGCCAGCGGGTGCATCTCCGCGGCATCTTCCTCGGGCTTGGCTTCGGTCTTGGGCGCGTTCTCGAGCTGCTTCAGCCGGGCCTGGAGCTGCAGCAGCTCCCCGAAATCCTCGCGCTGCGTGGCCTCGCGCTGCTGCCGCCGCCCGCCGGCCACCATCCCCATCCCGGCGCCGGGCTGAGCCATCCCCGGCTCGCCCGCAGGCTCCGCCGGCGCACCCGGCGCGCCCTCCGCGGCGCCGCCGGCCGCCGCCGGCTGCTCCTTGGCCAGCTTCTCGAGCTCGGCCTGACGCGCCTTCATGCGGTTGAGCAGCGCGGCGATCCGGCGCCTGATCTGCGCCATCTCCTTCTGCGCGTTCTGCTCGTCTTCGGCCTTCGGGGCTTCGCCCTTGAGGGCGGCCAGTTGCGTGTCGATGTCCTTGAGTTTGGCCTGCCACTTGTCGATCTGCTTCTTCAGCGCCTCCGGGTCGCCGGGCACCGGGTTCTGCTGCAGCAGTTTCTCCGCCTCGGCGATGTTGTCGGTGAGCTTCTGCCGTTGCTCCGTCAGGCTGGCGATCTGCTCGTCCTTGGTTTGCTGCTCGCCCTGGGCCCAGGCCGGCACGGCCAGCACCACCAGCAACAGTCCCACCCCGATGGGGCGCATTCGGCTCATCATGGCTCTCACCTCAATCGCCTCGGCTCAGGCGCTCCGCCGTCACCGGCGTGCCTTCTACCACCTCGGACAGCGCGCTCCAGACCGCCGCGCCGCCCTCCAGCCGCCCCACCCGCGTCACCGGGCTGGCCGGCCGAATCTCGTCCCCCACGCTCAACGGCGTGGGTCCGAAGAACAAGCACAGGGCCTGGCCCGGCGGCCAGAACCCCACCTCGCCAAGCTCCACCGTGGCCGCGCTCGCCTCGGTCTCGTCGCCGGTCACCGCCAGGCCGAAGTAGATCTCTGCGCCCCAGCGGTGCGCGACCGCCTCGAACGGCGCCGCCGCCGCCACGGCCGACGCGGTGGCACTGTCGTTCAGCACCACGGTCACGGACAGGCTACCCAGCGTCAGCCGCAGGTGTTTACACACCTTGGGGGTTATAGCACGCCGCCAGCCCGCGATGCAACCGCTGCGCAGTTCAGATGCCTGCCAGGCCATGGTTGCGAAGGTCGTCCTTGACCGTCGCCAGCACGGTCGAGGCAGTGCCTAGCGACTCCACGGCCTTCGCCACGGGGGCAGGCTCTTCGCCGGGGTACCGCGCCACCGTAGCCCAGTCCGTGATGTCGGCCAGGCCCACCGCCACGCGGTGAACGTCCCAGCCGGCAGTGACCGCCGCCAACGCCTCGCGATCGTGGGTACGCGGCACCTTCTGACACAGGAACACCAGGATCGCCTTGAGCGCCTTCTCCACGGCCTGTTGGGCATGGAAGCCGACGATCCGTGCGACGGGGTCAGCACCCTCTGCCTGCAGCCGGGCGGCCTCGAGATCCTCCGTAGCATAGCGCAGCCACTGCCTCACTTCATCGTGGAGGTCAGACTGACTCATACAGCGTACGCCCTTCCTCTAGCGCCGGCTGCAGGACCGTGCCGGGCAAGCATCCTCGCCGACGGATCTCCTCCGGTGTAGTGACCACGATGTCTTTCGCCACCGGGAAGTGCGACAGCGCGCGTCGGATCGCGACCCGGGTCGACCAGTTTGCGGACCCATCCGGCATCACCACCAACAGGTCCACGTCGCTGTCGCTGTGCGTGTCGCCGCGGGCCTGCGAGCCGAACAGGACGATCCGCAACGGCGCGAACTCCGCGACGATGCGCTCGACCATCTCCGGCAGACACCGCTCCACGACCGCTTCCACCGGGACTCTCCGCCACCAGTATACCCCATTGGCCGCCCGGCTTGCACGGCCCCCGCGCGCGTGCTACCCTCGCGCCCACTCCCGGAGCCCCGACATGCGCCGCTGCCACCTCCTCGCCGCGCTCCTCGCCGCCCCCTGCTGGGCCTTCTACCCCGCCGTCACCAGCGGCGCCGGGATCACGCTCGAGATCCCCGATCAGGCGCCCTTCACCGCCCTCGACACGCCGCGCGACGTTCGCGTCCGCATCACCAACACCGGCGCTGGCGAGGTCGCCGGCGAGGTGCGGGTGGGCCTCACCGACGCCTGGCACGTCGCCGGCCAGAACCCGCTAGGCTTCACCATTCCGCAGGGCGAGGGCCGCGAGCTGCGGTTCGCGGTGGCCGCCGGCCAGGGCACCTACCGGGCGCTCTATCCCATCCACGCCTATGCCACCGTCCGCCGCGGCGGGCGGACCGACGCGGTCCACGCCGTGCTCGTGGTCAGCGCCGAGCCGCCCGAGGAGCCCGCCGCGCCCGCCGCCACGGAGCTGACCCTCGCGGGCCGCGGCGCCGTCCCGCTGGCGCGGCTCCACCCGGCCGCCGCGCGCATCGACCTGTTCGGCGGCGAGAGCTACGCCTTCCCTGCCGGCCAGATCAACGACCCGCGCAGCCGCGCCACGTGGCAGGTCGGCATCGGCGTGGACCGCGGCGGGAGCCGCCCGGCCATCGGCTTCCATCCGCCGTGGCTCAACGTCAAGGGCACCGTCTCCGGCGACTACGGCGTCAAGCTGCCCGACCTCAAGCCCATCGCCCTCGGGTTCGGACTCGCCATCCGCGACAACACGGCCACGGAGCCGCCCAGCGACGGCGTCACTTTCCGCGTCCTCGTCGCGGTCGCCGACGGCCCGTTCCAGGCCGTCTTCGAGCGGCACACCGCGGCCAAGGTCTGGGAGGAGCACAGCGTCGACCTGTCCGCCTTCGCCGGCCAGGCGATCACGATCCGACTGCTGGGCCATCCGGGTCCGAAGGAAGACACCACCTGCGACAGCGCTTACTGGGGCAACCCGGTGCTGAGGGTGGGCGAGCCGGCGGTGCCCGAGGCCCCCGCGGCCAAGGCGGCCCGCGCAGCCCGGGCGCTCGGCATGGCCCGCACGGCGTTGAAAGGGCAGGCGGTGAACGGCGCCGCCTGGGCGCTGCGGAGCGAGGCGGCACGCTGCGGCGTGGCGGTGGTGCCCGGGCCGCTCGGCGTGCTCGACGCGCAGCTCGCCTTCGCCGCCGCCGGCTCCGAGCTGGTCTTCGACGGGTTCGAGGTGAACGTCGGCGGCGTGGATCTGCTCGACCTCCTGGCCGGGGCGCAGGCCGTGTCGTCGACCCTCGCCGGCGGGCGCCTGACGATCACCCACCAGGCCACGGTAGACGGCCGCAACCTGCCCGCCCGCGTGGTGCTCGGGCCGGCGGCCGGCGCGCTCACCGTCCGCTTCGACATGCCCGGCGTGACCCGCGACCGCCGCGGCGAGCCGCGCTACACGCACCTCTCGCTCGGCCCGGCCTCGGCGGACTACAGCCGCGTCTATTACGGCCACGGCTACGTGCTCTCCGGCTGCGAGCACGTCGATATCGGCTACAGCGGGTTCGGGCTCTCGACGCGTTTCGCCGGCTGGGACTATGCCAACGGCTTCAGCCTGGTGCAGGCCACCACGCCGCACCCCGACCGGATCCTGAGCGACAGAGCCGGCCGCGTGAGCACGCTGGTGGCCAGCCTCGACGCGGTCTTCACGCTGGTGCCCAGCCAGCGCGGGGCCTTCGCCGCGGCACGGGTGTGGCGCGGGCTGGCGGGGCTCAAGCCGGGCGGCGGCGTGAGCCGGATCGCCGGGCGGATGGTGCTGGACAACTGGGGCGGCGACTACGCCGAGATGGCCCGCGGGCTGCGGCAGGACACCGCCTACGGGCTCGACGACGCGATCTTCATCCGCCACGGCTGGCAGCGCTGGGGCTACGACTACCGCCTCCCGGACATCTACCCGCCCCAGGGCGATCGCGCC
>JACPDV010000574.1 GCA_016183835.1 Armatimonadota bacterium | reverse complement strand
GGGCACGGTCTGCCTCAACGGCGCCGCCGCCCGCCTCGGGCAGCCGGGCGATCTGGCCATCGTGCTCGCCTACGCGTGGCTCGCCGAGGCCGAACTGACCAGCTTCCGGCCGCGCGTCGTGTTCGTCGACCAGCACAATCAGGTCGAGCGCATCGAGCGCCCGGCGGTGCTCACCGAGTCCACCGCCGCCGCTTCTGGGTGACGTTGAGGAGCTTCCCATGCGGGTTGCCATCCAGGATTTCCAACACCTGCGGGATCAGGGCGAGCGGTTCGTCCTGGTCACCGCCTACGACTATACCTCCGCGCAGCTCGCCGACCGCGCCGGCATCCCGGCGCTGCTCGTCGGCGACAGCCTCGGCACCGTGGTCCAAGGCCACGACACCACGATCCCCGTGACCCTCGACGACGTGGTCTACCACTGCCGCATGGTCGTCCGCGGCAGCAGCAAGGCGATGGTGATCGGCGATCTGCCGTTCATGACCTACCCCGACGCCGAGCACGGCCTGGCCAGCGCCGGACGGCTGTTCCAAGAGGGCCGCGTGCAGGCGGTCAAACTGGAGGGCGGCGGGCGGATGGTGGAGGTGGTGCAGGCCATCGTCGACCACGGCATTCCGGTGATGGGGCACCTCGGCTACACGCCGCAGTCGGTGCATCGCTTCGGGAAGCAGATCGTGCGCGGCAAGACGCTCGAGCAGGCGCGGCTGCTGCTCAACGAAGCCCGCCGGCTGGAGGACGCCGGGGCCTTCTCCATCGTGCTCGAGTGCGTGCCGTCGGCGCTGGCCGGGCTGATCACGCGCTCCTTGCACATCCCCACCATCGGCATCGGCTCCGGCCCGGAGACCGACGGGCAGGTGCAGGTCTGGCACGATCTGCTGGGGCTCTACACCGACTTCGTGCCGCGCCATGCCAAGCCCTACGCCCACCTGGCGGAGACCATCGTGGCGGCGCTGGAGAGCTACTCGACCGAGGTGCGTGAAGGCGTCTTCCCCACCGAGCGCCACGCCTCGGCGATGCCGGAAGAGGCGCTCCGGATGCTGCGCGAGAGCGAGCTGTTCCGGACGGCGTGAGGGTTCGCTACGGCAGCTCCACCAGGCTCGCGTCGTCCACGAACAGCTCCGCGCCCACCTGATCGGCGTGCAAGTGCAGCCTCAGGTGCGTGAGGTCCGTCCCCGGCGGCAGCTCGAACTCCGCTGACGATTCATGCCACTCCGCCCGGTTACGCAGCCGGGGCGTGTTCTTCCAGAACGTCCATTCGCGGCTCGTGACCTGGATCGCCGCCTCCGCGTCGGCGCCGCTCTTGACCCAGCAGCTCAGGCGGAACTTCCGCGCCACGTCCGCCGGCGGCACGCCCGGCCAGTTGAGGTAGACACCGTAGTCGCCGCCGGCCCGCGTGCAGGTGACCTTGACGCAGCGCTCGCCCGTCCGGCCGCCGGGCGCCGACTCGATGCTGCAGCTCGCGTTGTTGGTGATGCTCCCCGCCGTCCAGCCCTCCGGCGCGCCGCCGGCCAGTTCCTCGAACGAGCCGTTGGGCAACAGGTTGACGCCGAAGACGCGGCGGAGCACCAAGGATGACACCGCCAGGTCGCCGCCCGAGCCGTGGTCGATGCCGAGCCGGATGGCCGCCACGCCGGCCAGCGACGCGGCCGGGATGGCCAGCTCCGCCGGCTGGTCAGGCGCGAAGACCGCCCGCGCCCGAGCGGCGCCGAGGGCCAGCGACGCCGCGCACGGCCACGAGCGCGCGCTGGCGCGGAGGGTGAGGGAGTAGGTGCCGGCGGGGACCTCGGCCTCGGCCGTCAGCTCGCTGCGCTGAGTGCGGGGATAGTCGGTGCGCCGCAGCCGGCGCGAGGCCTGGCCCTCGACATCGACGACCGGCTCGGCCATCGCGGCGGCCCGCGCGCCTAGCTCCACCAGTTGCCGAGCGGCCGTCAGCACGATCCCTCCGGGCTCCCCGGGCCTCGTGACCAGGGGCTTGCCGTCCTCGGTCCGCGCCCGTTCGTCCCGGAGCGCCGCCACCTCCACGATGCCCGGCGCGGGCAGCGCCGCCTCGAAGACTCCGCCCTCCAGCGGCGTGGCCGACCCGCTGTACGAGCCCTTGCCCGGCAGTCTGACCACCACGCTGTCGCCTCGGGTCAGGGTCGTACCGCCGAAGATCGCGACGCCCGAATGGCGTTCATGCTCGCAGAAGCACGCCACTTCAGCGTCGGTCCGCAGGTTGCCCGAGCGCACCATCGCGGCCGCCGGGTCGGTCCGGTACAGCACGGTGATGATCTGCTCGTCGCCGCTGATCCTCAGCGCGACGCCGCCCTCGGCCGGTTGCAGCGAGCAGATGCCGGGCTGCCTGGCGTCTCGGCGATAAGGCTGGATCACGATCAGCGACTGCGCCTCCACGGCCGGCTCCACCGTGCTCGCCGTCAGGTGCCACTGGTTCGGCGACTCGCGGAACGGCGCCACCGGGAACTGGTCGGTCTGGGCGAACTTCAGGCCGCGCGGCGCGAGGTAGTCGACCCGGCAGCGGGCCTGCCCGTGCGCGATCGTCACCTGCTGCGCGGCCTCGTCCACCTCCATCCTGTCCAGCGCGTGGAGCAGGAACTGGTACGTGCTCGGCTGCGGCGCCGCCAGGCTGTCGCGGATCACGATCACCGTCTCGCCGCCGGTGAACATCGGCCGGAGGTAGACAACCTGCCGGTCGAACCGGGTCAGCTTCCCGCCATAGCCCGCCGACGCGTCACCCACGGCGTAGTCGGCCGCGACGGTGGTGTCGAAGCGGGTCAGCCGCCCCTTCGCGTCCCACGAGCGCGCCTGCCCCTCGCCGTTGACCAAAACGGAGTTGGAGGCCTTGGTCTGCCGGGTCCACTGGTCGTGGTGAGGGTGGCCGTAGAGCTGGTAGTAGCCCGAGGCGATGATCAGCGGCTGGCCGTAGGCATCGAGGGCGAAGGTGTTCTGGTCCTGGTAGGCATGGCTGATGCTGCCGAACGGGCAGGAGCGGAAGAGGAGCGCCACGTCCGCGGTGCGGTCGGCGAGCACGCTGTGCATGCAGGCCAGGCCCACGTCGAAGAAGGCGCGGCCCTGGGGGATGTCCAGCGGCGGCCGGGCGGGCACATCGTCCGCGGCGCGATAGAGCAGCCCCGGCAGCCCGCCCAGGCTCACGTTGCGCTGCTCGGCATACCACTTGGCATACGGATTGCGGTACATCCCGGCGAGCATCCACATCGTCTCGGGGCTGCCGGCGCCGCCCTCCTGCCCGTCGCCGAAGGGCGACATCTGGAACCAGGGCGGATTGCCGTAGAGCTTGTACCAGGCCTGGTTGCGGACGTTCGAGCGCTGCGAGATGGGCACGCCGGTGGCGGTCTCCACCAGCCGGTAGGCCCACATGAAGACCCCCACGCTCCAGCCCCAGTAGGGCGGGCCCTCGTTCCACCCACCGTCTTCGCCGCCGTAGGGCGGGTAGAAGGGCGACCAGAGCTGGGTCAGCGTGTAGGCCAGGTAGTCCTCCACCGGCGCGTCGCCCGCCAGCGCCAGGCAGGCGCCCAGCATGTCCGGCAGGTAGTAGCCCATGTTGTGGCTCTCGTAGGGGTACATCTCGAACGGCCGGCGCTCCCAGATCCCCATCATCTCCCGCAGCCGCACCGCCAGGCAGTCGAGCACCTGCCGGCGCTCGGCCGGCGTGAGCAGCGGGTAGATCCAGTCGTAGACCAGCGGCGGGTAGCGCACCAGCTCGGTGGCGGGCTCGTCGTTGTGGCCCAGGCTGGTGCTGCCGCGCGGGTCCCAGGCCATGATGTGGAGCAGCCGGCGCCGGGCCTCCTGGCCGGACAGCTCGTTGCCGGTGAGGAGGTAGTCCTGCGCCAGGCGGTACATGCCGCTGAAGAACGGCCGGGTGGTCTGGAAGGTCTTCTGGTAGAGCTCGATGCGGCGCAGGTCGCGCGTCTCGGGGAGCATCTCCGGCTCGGGGAGGAGCGGCTCGCGCTGCATCTGCTCGGCGTACTTCCGGACGCCGTCGAGCCAGCCTTGCCCGTAGCGCTGCAGCGCCGTCCGGCGGTACTCGTCGAGCTCCGGCAAGGTGACCACCACGCGCGGGTGCGATCTGCCCAGCTTGCGCACCACAGCGGCGATGTCCGGCAGCGGGACCACGGGCACGCCGTCGGGGACGGTGAACGAGCGCGCCTCCGACCAGACCGTGCCGCCGTCATCGACCGTGCCGGGTCGCCAATGCCAGTGCCAGGCGCCCGCGGCGAGCGGCTCGGCCGGCACGGCGAGCATCCAGCGCGAGGTCAGTACGCGGGTGCGCTCGCGCGCGAAGTCGCGAGCCGGCCCGTACTCCACCACGTAGCCGGGATAGACCCGGCTGGCCGGGTAGACGAAGCAGGGCGGGTTGGCGGTGAGGGTCTCGCCGTCGGCGGGGCGGGCGGAGGTCTGAAAGGCGGCGGGCGGCGCCTCGAAGTCGGCGGCTACCAGGGCGCCCTGGGTCAGCAGGAGCGGGAGCAGGCCGGTCATGGCGGTCTCCGGCTGGGTGGTAGCACCGCGGGGCGGATGTGTCAAAGCCGGGAACACGGCGGCCGGGTGCGGAGGTTGTAGAAGGTGACACGGACTGCTGAGCAATTCCCGCCGGCGGTGGGCTTGGTTCGGAGTCGGGCCGGCGGGTGACCGTGAAGCTAAGCCTGCAAAGGCGCATAGTCGGGGCGGGGTCCTGCGGCCCCGCCCCGTTCTTTGGTTGCTGCCCGCGACGCTACCCGCCGGCCACGGCCGCTCCGCCAAGACCCCTGCCCCCGGCGTTCCGCAGCGCTTCCAGCAGACTCGCCCAGCCTGTCGGCGCCCGCAGTCGTGCCGGGCAGGATTCGGCCAAGGTCTGCACTGCCGCCAGACGGTCGGTCCGGCTGCCGCGGCGCACCACCTCGGTCGCCGCGTCGAGCCACACCTTCGCCTCCGCCTGGCTTGCCGTCACCAGCCGGCGCGCACCTGCCTCCGTCAATCTGGCCGTCGGCGCCGCCTGGTCATCCGCCCGGGCTGCCAGCACCAGCCGCTTCCACCACTCCGCGGCGCGGTCGGCCGAGACCTTCGGCACCGCCGCCGTGGCAAGCTCGCACGCCAGACTCCACACGGCGGGCTGTGGACCCATCGCCTCCAGCTTCGACTCGGCGGCGCCACGCAGCAATGGGCTGGGCGGCGAAGCCACCAGCGGCAAACGGGCACGCAGCAGGTCCAACAGGAGGTCCACCGTCCCTGCGCCGCTTTTGTCCGCGGTCGTGGCGTGGACCGCATCGCCGGCCAGCGCGTAGAGCACCACGGCCCACTGCGCCCCGGCCCGGTCCTGGCCCGTTCGCTTGGCCCCGTCGGCGAACTCGCCCGCCGCCAGCGCCGCCAGCGCGGTCACTTCGGCCGTGCCCTCGCGCTGCGGCAGCTTCTCCACCTGCCCCCACGCCGCCGCAGGGTCCGCCTCGGCCAGACCGACCCACGCCGCCCACTGCCACCCCGGCTCCCGTGCCTCCTGCAGGACCCCCAGGTAGGCGTTGGCCGCTTCCGGGAGCTTCCGTTCCGTCAGGAAGGTGTCCGCCATCGCCAGCCGGCCGTCCAGGTCGTCTGGATGCTGCTCCACCTGCCGCAGCCGGGCCGTCTTCTCCTCGTCCCACGTCGGGACGCCCGGCACGGGTTGGCGCCGGCCGCCGGGACACGTGGGGCAGTCCCCTCGCAGCGCATTCAGCAGGCCCAGCCGCACCGTCCGTCGCTCGGGGTACGGGAGGGTGCTCGCCGCCTGGCGGAAGAGCTTCAGCGCCTCGGCGTCCTCGCCGGCGTGCAGCAGCAGGCCGCCCACCGCGCGGATGACCCGCACGTCCGCCGGGTGAGCCGCCAGCACCGCCCGGCCCGCCTGTAGAGCCGCGGTCTGCTGTCCTGCGCCCAGCAGGGCCTCGGCCAGCGCGAGCTTGTCCTCGGTCCGGGGCAGGAGGCGCAATGCCAGGTCGCAGAGGAACGGGTCCTTCAGCCTGCCGCGCGGGATGCCGGACAGGAGGTGCGCCCGGATCGCCCGCACCGACCAGCCTGACTGCTCCCTTGCGGCGAGATCCACGATCACGTCCGCCAGCTTGTCTCGCGGCTCGGCCGGCGCCCATTGCAGGTCGGCGACGGCCAGTTGCACCTGCTCCGGCATCGCGCCCGGGAACAGCACCCCGAGCAACCGCAGCGCGGTGCCGGCCGTCTGGTACCGCGCGGGCTCCTTGGCGGTCTTGGCGACGCCGGCGAGCACCTCGGCCTGGACCAGCCACGCCTGACCCGGTCCGCCGGCCTTGGCGAGCAGCTCCGGCACGGCGCTGAGGTCACCTCTGAGGAGCCGGCGGTGCAGCGCAAAGACCTCCGCGGGCCGGCCGCCGTGCGGGAAGAGCCGCTTGGACCAGCGCTCGTCGCCGAGGGCATCGACGGCGATGGCGGCTTCGATCATGCGGCGCGGGCCGAGGCGAGCGTCGGCCAGGTCGCGGGTGAAGCTGGGGGCGACGGTGGTCAGGTAGTCGGCGTACTGGCCGGCGGCGAAGGACTCGGCGGGGGTGGCCAGTAGGCTGGCCAGCAGCAGGCAGGTCATCCCTCGGCCTCCGGCCTGGTCAAAGGCGTCGCGTTCTTGCCATCGGCATCCGCGGACCACAGCACCTCGGCCGCCGGCTCGCCGAGCTTGCC
>JACPDV010000573.1 GCA_016183835.1 Armatimonadota bacterium | reverse complement strand
CAAGGAGTACCGCGCCATCGGCGTCAACCTGCCTCACCTCCACCAGGCCTGGTTCGGCACCTGGTTCCACAACGAGCAGATCTACGCCTCCCACGCCAAGGCCAAACAGGCCATGGTCGACGCCATCCTCGACCTCGAACGGAGCGGCCTCGCCTTCATCCGTTTCTTCGCCAGCCCGGGGTACCCGCGCGACATCGACCTCCTCTACGCCAAGGACCCCGCCCGCTACTGGCAGCTCATGGACGAGCTGTTCGCCTTCTGCCGGGAGCACCGCGTCAAGCTCGTGCCGTCGCTCCAGAGCATCCCCGGCTGGCACCAGTACTACGGCGAGGTGGGGCAGGCCGTCCTCGACGCCAACTCCAAGACCCACCAGGGCGTGTACCACTACATCCACGACTTCGTCACCCGCTACCGCGACGACCCGACCGTGCTGATGTGGGAGCTGACCAACGAGGGCATGCTCCGCGCCGACGTGGACATGCGCGACCAACCGGCGCTGCCCAAGGGCGTCTACTCGCCCGGTGCGGCCGTGCGCGAGCAGAACGTGCTGGAGGACAGTCTGACCTTCGAGATGATCGTCCGGCTCTATCGCGAGCAGGCGCTGTACATCAAGACCCTGGACCCCAACCACCTGGTCGAGAGCGGCGATGCCCATGCGCGGCCCGAATGCACCAGCCGGCGGGAGACCTTCCCCAACTTCAAGTACCGCACCGACACCTGGCGCGAGTGGCTGGCCGACAACCTGGCCAGTCAGCCCGAGCCGCTCGACCTGATGAGCTTCCACTACGCAGGCAGCTTCGCCCCGGCCAGGCTTGGCGTGGACTGGGGCTTCACCTCGCTCGAGCGGCTCCAGCGGCTCGTGCGGGCGGTGCACGCCGCCGACGTGCCGGTGTTCATCGGCGAGCTGAGCCAGACGGACCCGCTGCTCGGCGCCGATCCGGAGGGCAAGTGGACCCGCGCCGCCATCGACCTGCTCGAGGCCGAGCACGTGTCGCTGGCGGCGTTCTGGGTCTGGCACTTCCCCTGGCAGCCGGAGCTGACCATCAGCAGCGCCACGCACCCGCTGCTGGTGCAGCGGGCGGCGGAGTTCAACCGGAAGCACGCCCGGCGGATGCCGTGAGGCGTGCGTCCGGGGCTGCTCCGTCGCCCGCTGGCAGCGGCGTCAGTGCACCGGCGGCGGGTCGTTAGCCCCACGGACTCGGGTCGTCGTAGTGGCCCCACATATCGTTCGCAGCGCCGCGGTTGCCCTTGATCGTGTCCGGGCGGTACCACTTGCTGTGGCCGTCGGCGAAGGTGTAGTTGCCGCCCTCGTTGTGCCGGATCGAGAGGCCGCTGTTGACGGTACTGGGCGGACAGGGCCCTGGCAGCCAGCACTCCGTGCAGTAGATCGCCGGCGCGCCGCCGCCGCCGCCGCAGCCGCCCGGATCGTACTGGCCGTCGGCGACCATGATGGTCGTGGCGGGCTTGAGGACGCTTGCCAGCGTGCGGCCCTTGCGGCAGGTCGACGGGTCAGGCTGCCGGCACGTCAGCGTGTGTCGGTAATTGACGCCGTAGCCGGCGCAACGGTACGCGAGGGCACCCCCCGGCTGGCCCCAGCCCGGGCAGATGAAGAGCTGCTCGCTCTTGACGTAGGACTGGACACGCGCCTGCCAGTGGGCTTGCGGGTCGCAGGGATACATGATGTAGTACGGGAAGCGCTCATCGTAGTCCTGGTTGTACATCAGGATTGCCGTCCCGATCTGTTTGCAGTTCGAGAGGCAGGAACTCTGCCGCGCCTTCTCGCGCGCCTTGGCAAAGACCGGGAACAGAATCGCGGCCAGGATGGCGATGATCGCGATCACCACCAGCAGCTCGATCAGGGTGAACCCCCGCTGTGACTTCATTGCCGACTAGCTCCTTGCCGCGCGAAGGCTCGCCCTCCGCGCGAAGTTGCGGGTCGAGTTCCTCGCTGCCCGCAGAACACCTTCCGTTGTTGCCTGCGCTGCGCCGAGGAGACCCGCGATCCCTCGCCAATCAACGTTCCGGGAGCCTTGCGATGCCCTCCGCCACCTTCAGCGCCGCGGCCGACAGCATCCCGGCCTGGGAGTTCGTCGAGCTCGAGATCCGGCCCGCCGAGCCGCCGGCCGGCAACCCCTTCGACGTCGAGCCGAAGTGCGCTCTGGCCCGCGAGGGCGGACCGGTCCACACCGTCCGCGGCTTCTGCGACTCCGCCGACGGCAGCCTCTACCGGCTTCGCCTCCTCGCCACGCAGCCGGGTGAGTGGCACTACCACATCCACTTCGGCCGCGAGCGCCACAGCGGGCAGTTCACCGCCACTCCGTCCGGCCGCCGCGGCTTGCTCCGCGTCGACCCCGCGCACCCCTACCACTTCCAGTGGGCCGGCACAGGCGAGCACCTCTTCTGGAACGCCGCCACCACCTTCGCCCTGATCGGCTGGCGCGACGAGGCCGTGATCCGGCAGGCCATCGATCGCCTTGCCGGGCTGGGGGTCAACCGGCTCCGCGCCGCTCTGATCCCGCCTCGCGTGCACAGCGGGCAGAACTGGTATGAGCCGGCCATGAGCAACAACGAGCAGTTCACCACCTGCGTCAACGTCTGGCCCGCCGCCCGGCCGGAAAGCGTCGAGGACCCGGGGTTCGACGTGACCCGCTTCAACCTGGAGCAGTGGCGCAAGTACGAGCGGATGCTCACCCATGCGCGCGAACGGGACATGCTGATCTCGGTGATCTTCTACGTCGACGGGCGGCTGCCCGGCGTCGACCCGTTCCGCGCCGAGCGCGCCGGCGGGCCCGACGAGCAGCGCTACTACCGTTACGCCGCCGCCCGGCTGGCGGCTTGGTCCAACGTCATGTGGGACGTCACCAACGAGTACCAGCTTTTCAGGGACGAGGCCTGGGCCGAGCAGATGGGCGCCTTCCTCCGCGCCCACGATCCCTACGGCCACCTGATCAGCGTCCACGGCCACGAGCGCTTCCCCTTCCGCACCTCGCCCTGGGCCGATTTCGCCATGTACCAGTGCTGGGACGAGCACGGCGGACACGACTTCATGCTCCGCAACCGCCGCGAGCAGGCGGAGACCGGCCGGCCGATGCCGCAGGTCAACGAGGAGTACGGCTACGAGGAGCACTACCCGGTGGGCTGGGGCGAATCGCGCACCGCGCCCGCCCGGTGCGCAGAGAATCGCTGCGCCCTGGCCTGGGAGATCGCCATGGCCGGCGGCTACCAGACCACCGGCGAGCGCGCCGATGTGCCCGACATGGGCGGCTGGATCACCGGGCTGGGCGACGACTCGATGCGGCTCTTCGAGCTGCACCGGCACCTGGTGACGTTCTTCACCTCGTTCGCCTGGTGGGCCCTCGATCCGGCGCCCGAGCGCGTGACCGGCCCGGCGCTCTGCCTGGCCAGGGCGGACAAGCTGTACGCGCTCTACCGCACGGGGCCGGGCGAGGCGACCGTCGAGTTGGGTGAGGGCACGTTCAAGGCCCGGCGGTTCGACCTCCAGACCGGCGAGTGGAGCGAGCTGGGCGAGGTGTCCGGCCCGCACTGGGCGGTGCCGGAAAGCGGCCAGGTGTTCTGGCTTGCGCGGGCCTCCGGTGTGTGATACAACCCAGTCGGATGTCGTGAGGAGCTGACTCATGCCGCCTTTGGACGATCTTCGCCGCCGGGACTTCCTGCGCGGTGTGGCCGTCGCCGGCGCCGGGCTGCTCGGCCGCCGCGTGCTGGCCGACGACCCGCGCGCCAAAGTTGTGATCGTCACCTGCGCCGACAGCATCAAAGAGAACGACCAGGCCGACTCCGGCGCCGTCCGCCGGATGATGGAGAAGGGCATCTGTGCCCTGGCCGGTGTCAGCGACGTCGAGGGCGCCTGGAAGCGCTTCATCCGCCCCGGCGATCGGGTGGCCCTCGTCGACTCCGGCACCTGGCTCAACAACGTGCCCGAAGTAGTGGTCGAGGCGATGCGCGGCATCCGCCTCGCGTCACCGCAGACCGCCAGCCTGACCTACTGCTTCCACGACGACAAGAAGCCCGACTGGATGGCGCAGCTCCGCTCCGGCCTGCAGGCCGCGAGCCTCCCGGGCGAGGTGCTCCGCGGCGGCGTCTACACCATCCCCGGCAAGTTCCACGAGCAGGACTTCACCACCATCGTCATGACCCCCACGCTCAAGAGCCACAGCATCTGCGGCGTGTCCGGCGTGATCAAGCACTACGCCACCATGTCCAAGCAGCACGTCTCGGTCTTCCACCCGAACGCGATGGAGACCTGCGGCATGGCCCTCGGCGAGGAGTTCAACCAGCACCGGCACCTGGTGATCGTCGACGCGCTGCGCTTCGGCAAGATGACCGCCGGGCCGCAGTTCTACCAGAAGAGCCTGATCTTCGGCACCGACCCGGTGGCCACCGACGTGGTCGCCCTCGAGGTGTTCCTCAAGAACTGCACCACGGGCAACCAGCTCCCACCCGACAGGCACCGGACCCTGGCCGGCACGCAGTACCACGCCGGGATTAGCGACCGCGCGCGGATCGACCTCACGGAGCTGACCGTCTGATGCGGCGGAAGCTGCCCGGCCTGTTCGCCCTCCTGCTCCTCGGCAGCGGCACAGCGCGCGCGGGCGACGATCCCGTGCCGGCGCTGTTCGGCATCCTCCGCGGCGGCGCGCTGGCGCCCGGCTGGTCGCTGGCGGGCAAGCTCGAGGCGTTCCGGGGCGAGGGGATCTACGACTACATGGACGGCGCGGGCGAGATCCCGCGCGCGTGCGGGTTCGTGGCCCTCGCCGCGGCTCCGTTTCGGCACCAGGGCGGGCTGGAGGTGACCGCCGAGGTGCTGCGGATGAGCTCCGACGCGGATGCGTTCGGCATCTCCAGCCTGTGGCGCGATCCGGCGGCGCGGAAGGTCGCGCTGACGCACCGGGCGTGCCTGCGTGGGGGTGAGCTATTCAGTTGGCGCGGCGCGTACGCGATCGCGATCCGCGAGCCGCGCACCGGACGGCTGACGGCGGACCCGGCCATCGCCTTGGCACGGGCCCTCGAGCGGCGGATTGCGGCTGCCGGGGCGCTCCCGTCGCTCCTCCGCTGCCTCCCGCGGCGGGGCTGCGTCGAGGGCTCGGCGCGCTACTTCCACGGCAAGTACGCGCTCGACACGCTCTGGTTCCGCAGCGACAACGTGCTCCGGCTGGGGGCGGACACGTCGGTGGCGCTGGCCGACTACAGCCGGCCGAAGGGCCGCGCCGGGGTGGTCTCCTACCCCACCAAGCGCCGCGCGGACGAGGCGCTCGAGGGCTGGCGGCGGGCCCTCGGCGCGGCGCGCGGGGCGAACGGTGCGTGGCTGGTGGACACGCGCGAGCAGCACCTGGGCGCCTTCGCGGCCGGCAGCCGCATCGGCATTATCTTCAGCGCGCCCGACCGGGCCTCCCGGCAGTCCCTCCTCGACGCCGTGCGGGCCGGCGTGGCGAGCCCGGGTCCGGCGTGGAGCGACGGCTAAGGCCGGCGACGGCACGACCGGTAGGGGCGACCGGCAGGTCGCCCGCGATCCCCGCCGGCGAACGCTGACGGGCGACCTGCCGGTCGCCCCTACAGCATTCTGTGCGCATCAGGGCGGCCGGACTCCTACAACCACGTTCGCAGCCCCGTCTCGAAGTCGGTCAGGGTGAGGCCGAACGCCGCGCAGGCCGGACCGGGGTCGCAGACGTTGTCGGTCTCCAACATGCGCAGGGTGTCGCGCGTCAGCGGGGGCACGATGCCGAGGCGGTACAGCGGCGACTTGAAGGTGTCGAAGAGCCATGCGTTGAGCTGCGCCACCGCCAGCGGCAGGTTCGGGTGGAGACGCCGGCGGCCGGTCACGCGCTCGATCGCCGCCACCATCTCCCGCAGCGTCATCGGCTGCGGCCCGCCGATCTCCCAGGTCTGCCCCACCACCTCCGGGAGCAACACCGCGCCCGCCAGGAGCTCCACGAGGTCGCCCACGAAGACCGGCTGCAGGCGGTTGTGCCCGCCGCCGATGAGCGGGATCGGTGCGCGGGCGAAGAGGTTGACGAATTCGTCGCCGCGGCCGTAGACCACCGACGGGCGGACGACCACGTGCTCGAGCGGCGCGGCGCGAACGGCCTCCTCGGCGAGCCACTTGGTCTGGTGGTAGCGGCTGGCCGCACCCGCCCGGGTGCCCACCGCGCTGAGGTAGACGAACCGCCGCACGCCCGCCTCCACCGCGGCGTTCACCAGGCTGCACGTGCCCTCGGCCACCACGCTCTCGAAGGTCACGCCGGGTGGCTCCTTGATCAGCCCCACCAGGTGCACCACGCAGTCCACGCCGCGCAGGGCGGCGGGCAGGCCGGCGGGCCGGGTGACGTCGCCTTCGGCCACCTCGAGGTCGCGCTCGCGGATGAACCGCGTCGCCGCGCCGCCGCGCACGAGGGCCCGCACAGGCTGTTTGTCCCGGAGCAGACGGTGCAGCAAATGCCCTCCGATGAAACCGGAGGCCCCGGTGAGGAGGATCATGACGGCACTCCCAGCGGGCGCGCGAGGGATGGTCTGGTCAGCAAGCCAGCCGAGGCATTATAATGGCGCAGGTCTCTATGGTAAACCGCGAGGGGGGCCGATAGAAGGTGAGGGAGCCCTGACGCGCCGCGCTGCGAGCCAGCGCGGGATCGACGTTCCGCCATGCCCGACCCTGCCTACAGCGACGACAAGCTGGCTGCGCTGACCGAGCTGGCCGCTCAGCCGGGAGCCCTGGAAGAGCGCGCCGAGGCGATCGTCCGGCTCCTCGCCGACGGCGGCGGCACGTGCGCCCTGCGGGCTCGCGAGGGCGAGCGCGTCCGCACCCTCGCCGCCGCGGGTCCGGCGCTCGCCGCCGCGCTCCGGCCGGAGCCCGAAGAGCTGCTCGCCCGCGCCCTGGCCGGCGAAACCGTCCTGATCCCGGACCTCGCCGCCGAGCGCGACCTCGCCGACAGTTGGCGGCTCGTGCTCACCTCCGCCTCCGTCCGCTCCGCCGCGGTGCTCCCCGTGCCCGCCTCGGCCGTCACGCTCTCGCTCTTCAGCCACCTCGAGGACGCCTGGGACAACTTCGACGCCGGCCGCCAGGCGCTCCTCGCCAAGCTCGTCGGGCTGGCCCTCGCTCAGCCTCGCGCCGACCACGGCGGCGGCTCGGGCGAGGCGATGTCGTCGCGCTACCGCTCCGCCATCGCCGAGCTGCACGCCAACCGCGACCTCGACGACGCCTGCCGCCGCGCCGTCGCGGAGCTGGCCGAGCTGTTCCATTGCGACTATGCCGTGGTCGCGCGCCGTCTCGGCGAAGCCGGCTCGTTCGACACCTTCGAGGCCCACCATCGCCACACCTACGCCGGCGGCGAAGCGCCCGTGCTGGAGGCCGTGGCCGCGGCCGGCAAGCCGCTCCTCAACCCGCCCGCCACGCCCGAGGACCAGCTCCTGGCGCGGGCCAGGGAGGCCGGCGTGGGCACCTGGCTGGTCTTCCCGCTGAACTTCCGCGACGAGATCCTCGGCGGCCTGTTGCTCGGCTGGCGCCGCGCCGGCGAGGTGCCCGTCGAGGTGCTCAGCCTCGTCGAGCGGTTCGCCTTCCACGTCGCGCTCGCCCTCCGCGACGCCGGGCTCCGCCACGCGCAGGAGCAGGCGGTGGCCCGGCTCCGCGAGGCGCAGTACGAAGCCACCCAGGGCGCCAAGTTCCGCGCCCTCGCCCAGATGGCCGGCGGCGTGGCCCACGAGTTCAACAACGCGCTCGGCGGCATCCTCGCGCGCACGCAGATCCTCCAGCGGCAGACCCAGGACCGGCGCGTGCTCAAGGGGCTGACCACCATCTCCGACATCGGCTGGCGCGCCGCCGAGACCGTCCGGCGGCTCCAGGAGTTCACCCGCGCGCGCTCCGAGGACGACTTCCGCTCGGTGCCCGTGCCCGACCTGTGGGCCCACCTGAAGGAGGCGGCCCGCGCACAGGTGGCCGAGTACGGCCGCACCAGCTCCTCGCGCTACCACGTCGAGCTCGAGCAGGGCGCCCTCGACGGGTCGCTCCTCGCCAGCCCCGACGAGCTGGCCGAGGCGCTCGGCAATGTGCTCCGCAACGCGCTCGAGGCCACGCCCGGCGGCGGCGTGGTGTCGGTCCACGCCCACACCGCCTCCGGCCACCTCCACCTGGTGGTGGTCGACCGCGGCCGCGGGATGAGCGCCGACGAGCAGCAGAGCGCGTTCGACCCGTTCTACAGCACCAAGGCCGAGACCGGCGTGGGGCTGGGGCTGAGCGTGACCTACGGCATCGTCTCGCGCCACCGCGGCGAGATCGAGATCGAGTCCACCCCGGCTGTGGGTACGACCGTCAACATCACGCTCCCCTTGGCCGTGCCCGCCGAGGAGAAGCCCCACCGCACCCCGCACGTGCTGGTGATCGACGACGAGCAGGCCCTCTGCGAGGTGCTGGCCGAGCTGTTCAGTTCCCAAGGCTTCGAGGTGGACACCTGCTCCGGCGGACGCGAGGGCATCGAGCACTACCACGCCAATGTCTACGACCTGGTCTGCACCGACCTGCGCACCGAGGACCTCTCCGGCTGGGAGGTGATCCGCGCGGTGAAGACGGCCGGCCGCGGCACGCCGGTGATGCTCCTCACCGGGTTCCGCGAGCAGCTCCGTCCCGATCAGATCGAGGACAGCGGCGTGGACGCGGTGCTCGGCAAGCCGTTCACGCTGCAGCAGGTGCTCGACACCTCGGCGCAGTTGCTGGGGATCGAGCGGGAGTAGGCCAGGCCCGCCGGCACACCACAGCTCACGGGGCCGCTGGCTTGTTGCTGGCCAACAACGACTGCCGCGCGCGGGCCATGACCTGGACGAACTCTTGCCGGTCCGCCGCCGTCCAGAGCGGGATCGCCCACCGCCGGCGGGCCAGCGCCGCCTCGTGGTCGCCGCTCGCGATGGCCGCCCGGTAGGCCAGAATCCGAGTGGCCGGGTCCAGACTCGCCCACGGCTCGCTCGGCGGCGGGCCGTAGCGCGCGTTCCCCAACCACGCCCCCGGCAGCGCTTCGGCGGGCGCCGCCGGGCCGCTCAGCCGGTCGATGAACAGCCCCTGCAGGATCGTGTTCAGGCTGTCGTTGCGCTCGATCCGCACCCCGTACCGCGCCGGCCCGGCGCACACGAACTGCTTGTACACCCCGCCCCAGAAGGCGTGGACCCGCGCCCGCGCCGCCGCCTTCCCGTCCGCGCCGCACCACTCGATCAGGTAGTCCCGGTTTCGGTTGACGTGCTCGTGGCCGTCCTTGTTGAGGAAGTAGAGCGAGACCCGGTGCACCCCGGCCGGCACCGTCACCTCCAGCCGCAGCCCCGGCCCCTGGTGAGTCATCGGATAGGTCTCACCGTGGTCGTCCCAGTCGGCCTGCCGCCGGTAGCCGAGGAGCGGGTTGTAGAGCGTCTTCGGGTTGTCGGTCCGCGGCCAGTGGACCCAGTGGCGCAGCCGGTCGCCGTCTGCGTGGTGCGGCCCCAAAGACCCCACGGCGCCCGCGCCGTTCGGAATGGACACGGGGTGGTCGAGCGGGGCCGCCATCGCACACAGCAGCGCATACTCCCGCCCATACCGGCCGACCCAGTCGCCCTGCGTCGTCCAGTCGTCGCCGAGGAAAACCGGGTCTGGCTGCTCTGCCGTGCGCGGCAAAGATGCCTGACCCCCGTTTTCCGTCGCCGGAGACGAGGCGGAGGAAGGAGGCGAGAGGGGGACACGATACCGCACCGTGTCCTCCTCCGGCGCCCTCGCCGGCGACGGCATTGCTTCTTCCGCGCCACCCCCTCCTTGCCAAAGAGGGGGCAGGGGGAGGTCTCCGCCGCCAGCCGAGCCGACCCCGACCGGCGAGATCGCCTCCGTCAGCCCGCCGCCGTACCACGCCACCAGCGGCCGCTCCCCCGGCCGGCAGAGGATCGCCGCCACGTTGTCACCCAGCAAGCGCCCGAAGATCGGGTGGACGTTCGGCGCCGCACGCCCCGGCTCCGCATCGAACGACGCTTCACGCCCCCAGACCACCTGGTCGAACGCCTCGTAGGCCCACTGCCGGTGCCCCACCCAGATCCGCCCGTCGTCATCTTCGGCCAGGCAGGTGACGTAGTCCTCGGCCAAAAGCGCACCGCGCACCTCGTAAGGCGCCGGCTCGACGGGCTGCTCCAACCCGCGCAGCTTGGCCCCCCAGTCGTGCCCGCGGCGGTAGTGCCAATGCCGCCCGCCGTCCACGCTCAGGGCGACGCCGCGCGGGGTGGCGGCGTAGATCGTCCCGTCCCGAGCGGTGAGCAGATCGTTGATCAGCGGGCTCGGCAGCCCATCGCCGATGGGCCGGTCGGTCGGCGCGAGCGGGCCAT
>JACPDV010000012.1 GCA_016183835.1 Armatimonadota bacterium | reverse complement strand
GCTCGGCGCGGCGCACGCCCATCAGCTCGGCCAGGGCCGTCACCAGCGCCGTCTTGGCCGTGCCCGGCTCGCCCATCAGCACGAGCGGCTGCTGCGCCAGCGCGCTGACGACCACCAGCCGGTTCAGGTCGTCCTTCGCCACCAGCATGCCGTCCAGCGCGGCGACCACCGCCCGGAGGCGCGCCAGGATCGGCGCGACCGCGTCCTTCAGCACGTGGTGGATCGCCGCGCTGTCGCGGCGGCCCAGCTCATCGAGCCAGTCGGTCCACTCTTCCGCGGCCCAGTCGCCGCGCGCCAGGTCGGCGCCGGCCGCAGCGCTGAACCGCTGCTGCCGCCGGTCGAACTCGCCATCCACACCGGTTCCGCGCATGGTCAGCCTCCTCCCGTGCCGTGCGTCGCCGGCGCCCCGCTGAGCGCGGCGGCGAGGCGCTCCAGCCGCTCCTCGCCGGTGATGTTACCCACGCGCGGGCGGCGGAGCACCGCGTAGCAGGCGGCCAGTTCGCTCTCCGCACCGGCCCGCTGAGCGGCGTCGCGGAGTCGGCTGGCGCCCTGGATCAGATCCTGGTAGTGCACCACCCGCGACCCGCCGCGCCGCACCGCGAGGGCCGCCTCCAGCCGCTCCCAGGCCTCCGGCTGCTGGCCGCCGAGGAGCCACTGCCGGAGGAAGCGGCAGAGCGGCAGCAGGGCGGCGGGGCCGCTCGCCGCGCTCAGCTCGGCCAGCACGCGGCCCACCGCAGCGGCCAGCGGCGCGCGCAGCGAGTCGGGCTCCACCGGCACGGCCTGCGCCCAACGGCGGACCAGGCAGCGCTGCAGCTCGGCTCCGTCGTCGCGGGCCAGCATGTCGGCCCAGGGGATGCGCCGCAGACCCGTGGCGCCGTGCTCGCCGGGGAAGATCCAGCTCGCCAGCGACACCGCCTGCTGGCAGCGGTCGCGCACCGCCTGGTCCGCGTCCTCGTCCTCGCTCGGCCGCTCCCGCGGCGGCGGGTCGAAGGGCGACCAGGGCAGGGCCAGCAGGTCGAGCGACGCCAGCCGCCCGGCGGCCTGCTCCACCGTCACCACCGCGCTCTGCACCCGCAAGAGCGCAGAGCGGGCGCGAGTGTCGCGCAGCCGCGCCTCGGCCAGCGCCGCCAGCCCACGGACCACGCCGGCGGTGCGCGGGAACCAGTCCCGCCGCTCGTAGAACCCGTAGCGTGCCTCGAGCCGGTCCACCTCCGCCCGGATCCGGTCGTAGTCCTGCTGCGCGGCGTGGAGCAGCGGCGTGTAGGCGGCGAGCACGGCGGCCAGGCCGCGCCGGAGGAGATGGATCACCACGGCGTCGCCCGGCCCGACCGAGTCCGGCGAGAGGGGCTGGTCGGGCAGCCAGAAGGCCAACGGCTCCCGGTTCCGCCAGGCCTCGAGCAGGTTGGCGGCCTCGGGCGGCACCACCTCGCCGCGCTGCTGCAGCGCGGCGGCGGCCACCGTGTGCACCGCCGCCAGCGCGGCCCGCGCCGACACCGGTCCCCACGCCCACGGCGCGCTGCTCCCACGGCCCGGCGGCACGAACCGGGCCTGGAACTCCGCCACCGCCGCCGCCATCGCCCGCGCGAGCTCGGGAGCGGCCAGCAGCTCCAACAGAGAAGCGCGGCGGCAGAAGGCGTGACCCACGGCGAGCCGGCGCGACTCCTCCGCCTCGTCCCGGCCGGCCGGCGACCAGAACGCGGTGAACCACTCCCGGCCCACCGGCAGCGGCCAGTCTTCGCCCGGCGGCTGACGGCCGATGGCGCCACCCAGGCCGGCCCGCAGGAGCAGCTCCAGCGGCCCGGCCAGCGCCGCGCCGGTGTCCGGCTCCGCGAGCGGAATCGTTTGAGCACCTGCAGCCATTCGCGCCGTCCCCTGCCTTTCGGTGAGTGCAGCCCTCTGGAGTTCATTACGCCCCCGGGGAGGGCGTTCTTGCGCCGCTTTGGGAATCGCCCCGGATTCGGCGCTCAGGCGCCCAGTGCGCGGAACAGCTCGAGGTGCTGCTCGGCGCAGCGGCGCCAGGAGAAACCGGCCGCGCGCTCGATCCCCTTACGCCCCAGCTCCTCCGCCAGCGCCGGATCGCCGAGCACCCGATTCAGCCCGCCGGCCAGCGAACCCACGTCGAGCGGGTCCACCAGCACCCCGGCGTCGCCCACCACTTCGGGGATGGAGGTGGTGCCCGACGCCACCACGGGCGCGCCGCAGGCCATCGCCTCCAGCGGCGGCAGGCCGAAGCCCTCGTACAGCGACGGGTAGCAGAACACGGCGCAGGCGCCGTACAGCCGCGGCAGGTCCTCATCCGGCACCGCGCCGCAGAAGACCACTCGCTCGCTCACCTCCAGCGCCGCCACCTGGGCCTGCACCGCCTCCACCTGCCACCCGGTGCGGCCGACGATGGCCAGCTTCACGTCGTGGTGCCGCCCGTCCAGGGCGGCGAAGGCGGCCAGCAGCCGGGCGAGGTTCTTGCGCGGCTGGATCAGCCCCACCGCCAGGACGAACCGCCCCTCCAGCCCATAGCGCGCGGCGCAGGCGGCCGCCTCGGCGCGGTCGGCCGGCCGGTACTGCGGGCCCGCGGCATACGGGCAGACGTGCACCTTGCGGTGCGGCACCCCAATGTGGCGGACGATCTCCCCGGCGGCGTGCTCGGAGCCGGTGACGATCGCCGTGGCTCGGCGGGCCGCCAGCGGGATCAGGACTCGCATGATCCGCCGCGGGCGCGGCAGGAACCACTCGGGGTGCGGGAGGAAGCTGACGTCGTGGATCACCGCCACCGTGGGGCACGGCGCGAAGCTCGGCACGAGATACTGCGCCAACCCCAGCGCGGCGCCCTCGCGGCGCATCAGCCGGGGCCAGGCAAGCTGCGTCCAGAGCCAGCCGGGACGCGCGGGGAGCGTGTGGAGGCGCGCGGAGGGGGGCACGTCGAGGTCGTCCAGCGCGCCGTCGGGCGGGTTTTGGAAGCAGAGCAGGTAGCCGCGCTCGGGCTCGAGAGCGAACAGCTCGCGGAGCAGGCTGGCCAGGTAGGTGCGGTCCCCTGACGGGCCGAGGCCGAGCTGGCGGCAGTCCAAAGCGAGCGGGCCGGGCATGGCGGCTCAGCCCTCGGCCCGCGTGGCGGTGGCCAGGGCCAGCGCTCCAGCGCGGGAGCGGCGGAAGTCGTACGGCGCTTCGGCCGCCTCGGCGGCGGTGCACTCGGACCAACGGTTGAGCCACCGGCGGCACAGGTAGCGCACGTCGCCGAACGGGTGCTCGCCGCCCAACAGCCAGGCGTCGAGGTGTGGGTTGTAACCCAGCGGCAGCGTGGCGGCGAGCCGACCGCCGGCGCGAAGCATCCCCACCAGCCGCGCCGCCGCCCGCCCCCCCTTCGCCGGGTCCTTCACCTCCTCGTCGCACCCGACGTGCTCCAGCAGCGTGCCGGGCTCGGGGCCAGCGGGCTCTTCGACAGCCCGGCAAGGGCGATGGCTCACCGGCGGCCACCGGCGGAGGTTGACCAGGCTGACCACCAGCGCCGGCCCGTGGAAGCGATGGCCGACGATCCGGAAGCCCAGCCGCACGAGCCGGCGGAGCAGCGCGGCGATGGGGCGCTCGCCGACGAGGTGCGGATGGAGCTCGAGCACCGCCACCCGCTCGGCGAGCAGCGCGCCCTCGCGCTCCACCAGCTCCACCTCGCCGCCCTCGATGTCGGCCACCAGGTTGCAGACGCCCAGGTCGTGCTCGGCGAGGAGTGCGGCGACCGTGGTCGCAGGGACGCTCACGGTTTCCTCCGGACCGGGCTGCAGGCTGCCGACCTCGAAGTACGATGGATGCCGGTGGAAAGTGACCTCCGGCCCGCCGTAGCCCAACGCCGCGCGGACTACCGTGAAGCGAGCGTCGTTCCGCCGCCGGTTGGCCTCGAGCAGGTCCCACATCGCCGGGTTGGCCTCCACCACCACGTGGCGGGCCGGCTCGTCCATCAGGCGGTCGATGATGCAGGCCACCCCGCCCAATCCGCCGCCCAGCTCCAGGACAGGCAGGTCGCGGCGCAGCCAGCGGCGCACCGCCTCCATCTCCACGTGCTCGTAGTCCCGGAACCAGTAGCCGCTCCGCCGCCAGAGCGGGAAACAGGGCCCCTCGAGCCGGAAGCGCAGCCCGGCGATGCGCACGCAGCCCGCCAGGGCATAGACCAGGACCCCCCACCAGAGCCGGCCGTAACGGAAGACGATGGCCGCCGCCTCGCGCGCGCCGTGCTCGCGGACCACTCGCCGCACGGCCGCCAGCTTGCGGCTCAACCAGTCGTCCACGCCACGGAGGTTCATCGTGGCCGCGGAGCTTCGGGCCGTGCCGGTGGCTTCCTTCCGCCCGCCGGCCGGGTGAAACCCCTCGCGCGCGCCGCCTGTATCCTCAGTCATGGCTCCCCGTGTGCCCTTGGTCCTCGCCTGCCTCCTCGTACTGGCCCCGCATTGCGGGGCGGAACCGCTGCCGCGCATCGCCGTCGCCGGGGCGCTCCGGCTGGGCTACGGCGGCACGCTCCTCCGCGCCGGCATCCCCTTCGACTACCTCACCGACCACGAGCAATGCGACCTGGGGGTGCTCCGCAGATACGACCTGCTCCTTTGCGCCTGCGGCTGGATGCAGGACGCCGACGACTGGACCAGGGACTCCCTCCGCGCGCTCGACACCTACGTGCGCGAAGGCGGCCGCCTGGTCTGCGAGCTGAACAGCCTCCCGCCCGACGCGTTCCGCGGGCTCAAGCGCTCCACCGAATGGATCTCGCCGCAAGACAAGCGGAAGGCAGCCGTCGACTTCCGGCTCGAGCCGGGCGACTCCCCGTTCCTGGCGCTCCTCCCGCACCGGCGCGCCTGGCGCTACAAGGGCCCGGCCGCGAAGCTCGCGGTGACCGACCCCGGCGTCACGATCCTCGCCCGCTTCCGCCACGAGCCGCTGGAGGGCAAGCCGGCCATCCTCTACCGCCGCTACGGCCAAGGCGAGATCCTCTACTTCGCGGGCATGATCAGCTACGTGCAGAGCAACTGGCGCCCGGACTACGAGGACCTGATCCTGGCCGCGGTGCGGTTCCTCACCCACGGCCGGGCGCAGCCGCAGTGGTCGCTCGCCGAAGGCGCGGCCACGCCCGATCTGCCGCCGGATGAGAATGCCCCGGCCGACAACGCAGCCCCGCCGCCGGGCACGGAGGATCTCGGCGCCGCGCCGGCCGCCGGCTACTGCGTCAAGGTCGCGCCGCCCGCCGGCGGGAGCATCAGACTTCAGCTCGACGACCTCGCCATCACACTCACCGGACAGCGCGCGGTGGTCTCGGCGACCGGTAGGGGCGACCGGCAGGTCGCCCGCGCCGGCAGCGACCCGCATCCTCAGCACACGGGCAGCCAGACCCGGACGGGCGACCTGCCGGTCGCCCCTACCGGGGCATCGCGCGCAACGTTTCGTTTGCCGGACAAGACCGCCGAGGTCATCCTCCAGCGCCTCCCCGGCCGCCTCGCCGTGGCGGTGGACGGCGTCGTGCTCGGGCAGCTCGACGCGCCGCTCCGGCCCGGCGCCGGCATCTTCGCCCCGGCTGCCGCCAAAGCCCTTCTCCAACCGCTCGAGCCGCTCTACTTCACCGACGACTTCGCGCGCGCCGGCAAGGTCGCCGCGCCGTGGTCGCCGCGTGCGGGCAGTTGGCTCCTCACCGGCACCGGTGCGCCCTACGTGCGGGCGCCCGAGTTCGCCCTTCGCGGGCGCCACGGGAGCCTCACCGCCGGCGAGTGGTTCTGGTCCGACGTGCGTCTCCAGGTCGCCGTGCGCCCGCTCACCTGCCGCGAGGTGCGCCTGGTGGTCGCCCGCTGGGACGACCGTGACGGCCTCGAGCTGCGCTGCGCCGTGGGCTCCGGGCGGGCCAGTCTGGTGCGCGTCAGGCACGGCCGCGAGCAACGCCTCGGCACCGCCGCGGCACGGCTGGTCGCCGGCCAGTGGAGCCGCCTCTCGCTCGCCGTTCGCGACGGCAAGGCGCTCGCCGGAGTCGATGACGAGACGATCCTGCGGGCGGATACCCCGGACGTGTCGCTCGGCTCCATCGCCCTCGCGGCCTACGGCGGCGAGGCGGTGTTCGACGACGTGCGCGTGACCGACTCATCGCTCACGCCGCCGCAGCCGCTCGTCCACCCGGCCGACTACGACAAGGGCTCCGACGGGCTGCTCGACCACGACACCTGGTCCCACCCGGCGGCCGCCTGGGTGCCGCTCGACACGCCCGGCACCTTCGTCCACAAGGGCCTCTTCGGCGCCGACTTCGAGCTGCTCGTGCCCTTCCGGCCCAGCGGCCCGGCGCCCCGGCTCACGCTCCTCGCCGGCACCGACCGCGCGCGGCTCGCGCCGCTGGCCGCCGCGACCGGACAGGCCGGCAAGGTCGCGCTCCGCCGTCGTGCCGGCGTGCTCAGCGCCGCCGTCGACGGGCGTCCGGTGCCGCTCCTCAGCTCGCCGCGGGGGCCGCTCTGCCTGGGGCTCAGCTTCGCCGGCGTGCGTCTCGCGCCGGCCGACATCCGGCTCACCGCCGAGGACGTGCACGAGTACGTGTTCGACCGCGTGACCAGCGACTGGTGGGAGGCCGACGGCGAGTGGGAGGTGGGCGCGCGCTGGCCCTGCTCGCCGCAGTGGGCCTGGCTGCGCGGCAACGGCACGCCGCGGGCCGTGCTGTGGCACAAGCACAAGGCGCTCGGCGACCTGGTGGTGGAGGGGCTCCTGGGGGCGCGGATGCGCGAGATGCAGCAGTTTGGCGAGGTGCAGAACGAGCCCATGGAGCGGCTCCGCATCGGCCTCTGCGGCAATGGGCGCGAGCCCTGGCACGGCTACGTCTTCGAGCTGGGCAGCGAGTCCGAGGGCCTCAGCCGGCTCTACCGCAACCACAAGGTGGTGGCCACGGCAGTGCAGCGGCTGCCCTACCCGCGCGAGACGCACAACCTGTGGGGCGACCTCTGGATCGAGCGCCGCGGCGCCGCCCTCACCTGCACGTTCCAGGGCCGGCCGTTCCTCAGCTACACCGACCCCGACCCGCTCCCCGACGGGCTCGTCTCGCTGTGGACCGAGAACAACAACGTCATGACCCCCTACCTCGCCGTCTACGCCCAGCTCGACGAGACGGTCGTCCCCCCGCGCCTCCCGAGCTGGGGCGAGTGGCTGGCCAACCAGCTCCGCCCGCGCAGGTTCGGCATGGACATCGAGCCGATCACCCTGTCGTTGGCCGGCCTGTTCGGGTGGGAGTAGGGACACGCCAAAGGCGTGTCCGTCCGGCGAACGCAGACCTGTAGAGGACCCACCGGCGCCGCAGACAACAACTTGACCGGAGGTCCGCCATGCGCGCCCTGCTCCTGCCGCTCTTGCTCGCCGCCGGCTGTGTCGCTCAGCTCCCGCCCGTGGGCGGGCTGGGCTCCGCCACCGGCGCGGAGTGGGAACTCACCGTCCGGCCCGACGCCACCCCGGAGCTGCGCTGGGGGCAGTCGCCCGTGCTCACCCTGGGCTGGGTCACCTGGGGCGCCAACTGGGCCTGGCAGGGCACCGACGTCCAGCTCGGCCCGCCGGCCAACGGCGTGCGACCCGTCGAAGTGCGCGTGCCGGGCCTCGGCTACCGCCTCGACGGCCGGCTCACCAGCGACGGCAGGCAGCTCATCTACCGCTTCGACATCGACGTGCAGAAGCCGCAGGCCGGGATCATGGGCACCTGCCTCGAGCTGCACCCCAAGCTCTCGCCCGGCCACGACCCCGAGCTGCTCCCCGACAACGGCGGCTGGCGGTGGGACACCGGCCACGGCACGGTCTCACTGACCTTCGAGCCCGGCTGCGCCAACGCCTACTTCGAGCGCGGCAACAAGTCGGTCGCCCGGCTCTTCCTCCTCGCCGGCGACGTGCCCGCCGGCAAGCGCGCGCTGACCATGACCCTCAGCCTGCCCGCCGGCACCGTCGCCCTCGCCTCGGCAGCCGAGCGCTACGGCGACAGCGACCCCGCCGCCTGGCCCGCCGACGCCATGCTCCCCGACCGCTCGCCGGTCGACCTCAGCTTCCTCAACGACGCGCCCGCCGGGAAGCACGGCTTCGTCCAGCCCCGCGGCGACGACCTGGCCTTCGCCGACGGCACTCCGGCGCGCTTCTGGGGCGGCAACCTGGCCGCCTACGCCCTCTTCGTCGGCAACGCCGAGATCGACGCCCACGCCCGCCGCATCGCGCAGCTCGGCTACAACTTGATGCGCATTCACCACATGGACTCCACCGGCTGGGTCAGCCCGACCCTGATCGACAAGTCGCAGCCCGACACCCGGCACCTCGACGCCCGCGCCTTCGACCGGCTCGACTACTGGGTCAAGGCCCTCCGCGACAACGGCGTCTACGTCTGGCTCGACCTCCACGTCGGCCGCCAGCTCAAGCCCGCCGACGCCGACACGGAGCTGGGCCGCGTCAACGGCTTCGACGAGCTCCAGAAGCAGCACGGCGAGGTCAAGGGCTTCTGCTACTACAACCCGCCCGTCCAGGCGCTGATGGAGGAGTTCGCCACCCAGTACCTGAGCCACGTCAACACCTACACGGGGACCGCCTATCGCGACGAGCCGGCGGTGGTCGGCCTGCTTCTCACCAACGAGAACGACCTGACCCAGCACTTCGGCAACCTGATGCTCGGCGACAAGGGCAACCCCGTCCACAACGCGGTCTTCATGGCCGACGTGAACGCCTTCTGCAAGACCTCGGGGCTGCCCGCCGACCGGACCTGGCGCACCTGGGAGCCGGGGCCGGCCAAGATCTACCTCAACGACGCCGAGCACCGCTTCAACCAGCACTTCCTCGCCGCGCTGCAGGGCGTGGGCGCGAAGGCGCCCGTGGCGACCACCAACTGCTGGGCGGGGTGTGGCTTCTTCTCGCTCCCCGCGCTGGCCGACGGCGGCTGGATCGACGCCCACAGCTACGGCGACGCCGGCTTCCTGGAGACCAACCCGCACACCGACGCCAACTTCCTGGCCGCCATCGCCGGCTCGGCCGTGGCCGGCAAACCGCTCAGCATCACCGAGTGGAACGTGCCGTACCCCGCCGCCGACCGCTTCCTCGCCCCGCTCTACGTCGCCTCGGTCGGTGCGCTCCAGGGCTGGGACGCGCCGATGATCTACAACTATTCCCAGGAGGGGCTGGCCAATCCCAGCCGGCCGAGCACCTGGTCCACCTTCTCCGACCCCGCCTTCAGCGCCTTGATGCCCGCCGCCGCGCTGGCCTACCGGCAGGGGCACGTGCACCCGGCCCGGCGCACCGTCTGCCTCCGGCTCGATCGGCAGCAGACCTACTTCGCCGGGCTGAACGGCGACCGCTCGGCCGCCGTGCGCACGCTGGCCGAGACCAGCCGCGTGGTGGTCGGCCTGCCGGACGTGCCCGAGCTGACGTGGGACCAGGCCTCGCCCGCGCCGCTCGGCGCCGTGGACGAGACTGACCCGCAGCGCGACTTCGTCCCCGCCGGGCAGAGCTACGTGGTTTCGGACACCGGCGAGCTGACCCGCGACTGGATCCGCGGGATCCAGCTCATCGACACGCCGCAGACCCAGGCCGCCGGCGGCTGGCTCGGCGGCAAGACGCTACGGCTCACCGACCTGACCGTGTCGCTGCAGACGCCGCAGGCGCAGGTGGTGGCGAGCAGCCTGGACGGCAAGCCGCTGCGCGCCTCGGCACGGGTGCTGTTGACCGTCGCGGCCCGGGTGAGCGCGCCCGGCGGGCGGCTGCCGTTCCGCGCCGAGCCGGTGGCCGGCGAGCTGAGCCTGCGCCGGGACGCTCCGGCGGTGGTGGTGCCGCTGACCGGCGACGGCACCGCGGGCGAGCCGCTCCCGGCCGCCCTGCGCGACGGACGGCTGACCGTAACCCTCACCGGACGCGAGGGCACCCACTGGTTCGAGCTGCGCACAGTGCGGTAGGGGCGACCGGCAGGTCGCCCGGCCGGGACGCGCCGGGACCGCGGGCGACCTGCCGGTCGCCCCTACCACGCGCTGGACCGGCGGGCGCTCGGTGAGACACGGGATGGACTTGCGTATTGCCATCGTCAACTACAACACCCGCGACCTCCTCGACGCGTGCCTGTCGAGCATCGAAGCGAACCCACCCGACGGCGAGTACGAGGTGGTGGTGGTGGACAACGCGTCGCGCGACGATAGCGCGGCGATGGTGCGCGAGCGGCACCCGGCGGTGACCGTGATCGCCAGCGACGCCAACCTGGGCTACGCCGCGGGGAACAATCGCGCACTGGAGGGCAGCCGGGCGCGCTACTTCCTGATCCTCAACAGCGACACCGAGGTGCATCCCGGCTGCCTGCAGGCGCTGATCGACTTCATGGACGCCCACCCGCGGGTGGGCATGTGCGGCGCACGGCTGATCCTGCCGGACGGCTCGATCCAGCCTTCCTGCGCCACGGAGCTGACGCTGCGCAAGTACTTAACCCAGCAGATGCTCCTCGACAAAGCGGGGCTGTCGGGCTACCTGTTCGGCGACTACTGGGTGGATGTGGCCCACCTGAGCGAGCCGACCGAGGCGGAGCAGCTCACCGGGGCCTGCATGTTCTGCCGCCGCGAGGCGGTGGAGCAGCTCGGCGGGATGGACGAGGGCTACTGGATGTACTGCGAAGACAGCGACTACTGCCAGCGCTACCGCGCCGCCGGATGGCTGCTCTACTACGTGCCGCAGGCGACCCTGCTGCACGTCCTGGGCGGCAGCTCCAAGACGGCGCGAGCGGAGATGATCGCCGCCTACAACCACGGCGCGGCGCGCTACTTCCGCCGCCATCGCGGGCCGGCGCCGGCGAGCGCCGCGAAGCTGATCGGCCTGGCCGGCGGGCTGCTCCGGCTGCTGCTGTGGGGCCTGCCGATGCTCGCCACCCTGGGGCTGGTGGGCCGCTTCCGCCGGCCGACCGCGCTGTTCGCCAAGACCCTCTGGCTGACGCTCCTGCCACCCCGGCGGCCGCGGCGATAGGCCCTCCATCGGCCACGGGGGGTGGGACGGGCCGCCTGACACGCCCGGGACCGGCGGAGCGCCGCCGTCTCGGCGGCTCAGCTCGGCGCGTGGCAATCGCAGGGCTGGGTCAAAGTCGCGAAGCCACTCAAGATCATGGTTCCCCCTCCTTGCCAAGGAGGGGGCGGGGGGAGGTCCAACGCCAACAAGTCGGGACTGGACCTCACCCCCGCCCTCTCCTTGGCAAGGAGAGGGGACCGGACCGCGCTGCCGACTTCGACTTTGGCTTCGCGCTGGTGGCCATCGGCGCGCCAAACAGCCGGACCTGTCGCCTGTGGTACGCTGTCCTGAGCCGCCTCCTCGGCATGAGGCCGAGGTGGGGCGGGCTGACCATCGAGCCCTGCCTGCCACGCCGTCGAGATGCCGCTGCTCTGGCCGATGGACAGCGAACTGCGCAGCGCGCCCGCCCGAGGCGCGAAGGGCGGCGAGCGCCGCTCTGCTGATGCTCGGGCCGGGCCCGGCCGCCGACGACGCGATCCAGCTCGACGCCGCGCAGGCGCGGGTCCACGGCGCGCACGCGCGGTTCATGGTCCTCGAAGGCATCGGCAACCTCTGCTACTGGACGAGCGCCGACGACTGGGTTGACTGGGATGTGTCGCTGCCGGCGGCAGGCCCCTACGTCGTGGTGCTCCGCTACTCCTGCCAGGCGGGCTCCGAGGGCAGCACCTTCGCGCTCGTCGTGGGCAACCAGCGGCTCGAGGGTACCGTCGCCCCGGCCACCGGGACCTGGTACGACCACGAGAACATGAAGGTCGGCGAGGTCGCGGTCGGCCAGGCCGGCCCGACCACGCTGTCCGTGAAGCCACTCCGCAAGCCCGGCTTGGCGGTGATGAATCTGGTGTGGGTCCGCCTCGTCCCCGCGGCCGAGTACCCGGCCTACGAGCGGGCCGAGGCAAAGCTGCGGGCCAGGGTCGAGGCCCACGCCAACTGCCCCGTGTACGTGGTGCCCAACTTCCACCCGGCGAGCTGCGGCTGGCTCACCGACTTCTCGACGGAGCGGAACTACTGCGCCAACTCCTACCTGGCGCATCTGGATCGCGTGCGGGACGACCCGCGCTATGCCTTCGCGCTGTCGGAGGTGAACAATGTGATCGCGATCGCGCAGTTCCAGCCGCAGCGGATCGACGAGCTGCGCCGGCGCCAGCGCGAGGGCCGGGTGGAGCTGGTCAACGCGTTCTTCCTCGAGCCGACGGTCAACCTGTCGGGCGGCGAGGCGCTGGTGAAGCAGGGCGTCGAGGGCCTGCGGTGGCAGCGGCGGGTGCTGGGCGCGACGCCGCGCGTGGCCTGGATGATCGACGTGACGGGTGTGCACGAGCAGATGGGGCAGATCGTGTCGGGCCTGGGCCTCGACGGCATGGTGTACTGCCGGAGCAACCCGACGGCGAAGACGCTGCACTGGCTGGCGTCGCCGGATGGGTCTCGTTGCCTGGGCATCTGCGCCGGCGCCTATGCCGACTGGGGCGCAGTGTTCAGCACGCCGGCGCCGTTGGACCAGGCGGCGCTCGCCGGTCTAGTGGCCGACGCGGCGGCCAAGACGAGGTCCACGCCGGTCGGCGCGCCGGTGCTCGTCCTCGGCGGCAGCGGCGACTACAGCCTGCCTCCGGCGTGCCGGCAGTACCCGGCGGGACTGCTGGAGCAGTGGCGGCAGGTGGCGCCGGGCCGGGAGCTGCGCTTCACGACCCTCTCGAAGTACCTCGATGCCGTCCTGCCCGGAATCAGAGCCGGG
>JACPDV010000587.1 GCA_016183835.1 Armatimonadota bacterium | reverse complement strand
GCCGGACCGGCCGCGCGGGCGGTCGGGGGAGCCGCAGCCTTCGCCCGTGAAGGCCCGGGCGGTCGAGCTGGGGCTGGAGGTGTACCAGCCAGAGCGCCTGCGCGGGAACGCCGAGGCGGTGGCCTGGCTGGCGCGCGAGCCGGCCGATGTCGGGGTGGTGGTGGCGTTCGGGCAGATCCTGCCGCCGGAGGTGCTGGCGCTCCCCGGACTGGGGTGCATCAACGTCCATTTCTCGCTCCTGCCGCGCTACCGTGGCGCCGCGCCGGTGCACTGGGCGGTGCTGAACGGGGAGACCGAGACGGGCGTGATGACGATGCACATGGACGCCGGACTCGATACCGGCGACATACTCTTGACGGAGAGGGTGCAGATCGGCGATAACGAGACCGCGGGCGAGTTGACCGCACGGCTGGCGGCGTTGGCGCCGACGGTGCTGCTGCGCACGCTGGAGGAGTGGTCGGCCGGGCGGCTAACGCCGATCCCGCAGGACCCGGTGCTGGCGACCTACGCCCCGCGGCTCGAGCGCGAGCACGGACGGGTGGACTGGAAACGGGCGGCGCGAGAGGTTGTCAACCAGATTCGTGGGGTGACGCCCCAACCCGGCGCGGTCGCCACCGTGCGCGGGGAGGAGCTGAAGATCTGGCGGGCGACGCTCGGCGAGGGCGCCGGGGAGCCCGGCGAGGTGCTCGCGATTGACGGCGAGCGCGGGCTGCTGGTGGCGGCGGGCGACGGAGCCGTGTGGCTCACCGAGGTCCAGTCACCGGGCCGGCAGCGGGTGGGCGGAGCCGAGTTCGCGCGCGGGAAGCATTGGCGGGTGTGAGTAGACCGGCAGGGCGTGGGACGGGGCCGAAGGAGAGCTGAGGTCGTGGACGAGACTCGCCTGGCAGAGGCCGATCAGCTTCGTTATGACGGTGAGTATGAGCAGGCCATCACGATCTACGACGAGCTCCTCGCCGCCGATGGTGACTGCTACCTCGCTCGCTACGGGCGGGCGCTGTGTTACTGTTTCACGGGGCTGTTCGACGAGTCCATCGCCGAGCTCGAGCTCGTCCGTGATCAGCACCCAGATTTCATCAAGGGCCGCGTCGACCTGTTCAAGACCTACCTCATGCTCGGGATGAACGTGGAAGCCAAGCGGGAGATGAAGGCCATCCTGCGGATCGACCCGAACAACGAAGAGGTCAACAAGCACCGGCCGTACTTCCCCGACTTCGACGAGGACGACGGGGCCGGCGACCCGGTGCCCGCCTGAGCCTGGCGCAGAGCCCCACCGAGATGGCAGACCGACGTGCCGAGCACTTCCAGTCGCGCCGTGGCCGTCGCCGCCGTCGCTGCCGTTGAAGCGGGCGCGTTCACCGATGCCGCCCTCCGCGACGCGCTCGCCGACGCCGAGCTCGAGTCCGGCGCCGCCGCTCGCGCCACCGCCCTGGCCACCCTCGCCGTGCGGCTCCGGCAGCGCTGCGACCTGGTCCTCCAGCCGCGCTGCAGCCGCCCCGTCGAGGAGCTCGACCCCTGGCTCCGCGCCACCCTCCGCGTCGGGGCCGTCGAGCTCTTGTGGACGGACCGCCACCACACGCCTTCCGCCGTCCACGGGCTGGTGGAGGTGGCCAAGCAGACCGGCCGCCGCGAGCTGGCCGGCTTCGCCAACGCCGTCCTCCGCCGGATCGCCGAGCAGGCCGAGCGGCTGAGGCAGCCGCCCGACACGCTGAGCTTCGAGACTGACCCGGCCGGCTGGCTCACCGGCTGGGAATCCCACCCGCGCTGGCTGGTGGAGCGCTGGCTCGCCGCCGTCGGCGCCGACGCCGCCCTGGAGCGCTGCCGGGCGGGGAACCGCGAGCCCTCCTTGGCCGTGCGTCGCAACCCACTCCGGGTGGGTCCCGAGGCGTTCGACGCCGCCCTCTCCGCCGCGGGCGTCGCAGCCCGGCGGGGCGCGCTCGTCCCGGAGGCTTGGGTGCTCCCGTCGAGTCGCGATGTGACGCAGCTTCCCGGCTTCGCCGAGGGCTGGTTCACGGTGCAGGACGAGGCCGCGATGTGCATCGCGCCCGTGACCGGGGTGCAGCCCGGCTGCCGCGTGATCGACCTCTGCGCGGCGCCGGGCGGGAAGGCGACGCACCTGGCGGAGCTGATGGGCGACCGGGGCGAGGTGATCGCCTGTGACCGTAATGCCGGCCGGCTCTCGCGGGTCGAAGAGACGGTCCGGCGGCTGGGCCTGAGCTGCGTGCGCACCCGTGCCGCCGATGCCAGGGCGCTGCCGAAGGTCCTGCTGCAGGCCGACGCGGTGCTCCTCGACGCGCCGTGCACGGGCACCGGCACGCTGGCGCGGCGGGCGGACCTGCGCTGGCGGCTCCACCCCGATCGGCTGATCGAGGCGGCGGCCGCGCTGACGCGGCTGGGCGGAGTGCTGGTGTATGCTACCTGCAGCCTGGAGCCCGAGGAGAACGAGGCGCAGATGAGCTGGTTGGCCGAGCGGCGGCCCGATCTGGTGCCGGATGCCGACGCGCAGTGGCCGGCGGGGGCCGATCGCGAGCAGGCGTGGGCCCGCATCGAGCCGAGCGAAGCGGGCTGGGACGGCATGTTCGTGGCCCGGCGGCGGAGGGTGCCGTGAAGCCGCGCAAGGTCGTCCAGCACGTGGTGGAGCTCCTCCTGCTGGGCGTGATCCTGGCGGTGGTGGGCCTGCGGCTGTGGGTCTACGAGCCGGTCAGGGTGCGCGAAGAGTCGATGATGGACACGCTCCACGACGGCGACGTGCTGCTGGTGAACCGGCTCAAGACGAAGCACCGGCTGCCGGAGCGAGGCACCATCATCGTGCTCGCCCGACCCCACAACCGCGAGTGGGTTGTCAAACGAGTGGTGGCGGTGGGTGGCGACACGGTGGCCGTGGCCCGCAACGGCCGGGTGTGGCTGAACCGGAAGCAGGGGGCCGAGCCGTACGCCAAACCCTACTACGGCGAGGAGCGCGCGCCGCTCAAGGTGCCGGCGGGGCAGGTCTACGTCCTCGGCGACAATCGGGGGCACAGCGAGGACAGCCGCGACTACGGGTGCATCCAACACGAGGACATCGTGGGCGAGGTGGTGCGGCTGCTAAAGCGCGCCAAGCCTGGCGGAAGGCGGGCAGGACTCCGATGAAAGCGAAAGGTGGCGCCATGACGCTAGGGCTCTTCGGCGTGCTGGTGGTGGCATTGCTCCTCGGGGCTGCGGGGCAGATGCTGATGAAGCAGTCGCTCAACGCCTACAAGGCCGTCCACGGCGATGAGCTGACGGGCTTCGGCATGCTCCTCCACGCACTCTTCACGCCGGGCGTGCTGGCGGGGCTGTCCTGCTATGTGGTCAGCACCTTCCTCTACATGATCCTGCTGTGGAAGATGCCGGTCAGCCTGCTCTACCCGATGGTGGCGCTGAACTACGTCTTCGTGACCATCTTGGCGCGGCTGTTCCTCCACGAGCAGGTGCCCGTGGCCCGGCTGGGCGGGCTGGCGCTGATCCTGGCGGGCGTGTACATCTACGCGGTGCACGGGCAGGTGCCGGCCGCCCCGGGAGCAGAGCAGCCCGTGCCGGTCGTCGACCCGGCGGGCGCCCCCGCCCCATGAGTGCCGCGCCGTCCCGCCCGCGCTGGAGCTGGACCGAGCTGGGCGGGGCCCTGGCCGTCTCGCTCGCGCTGGCGCTCCTGACCACCTTCCCCTACGTCCGGTCCCGCCTGTCCACGCCCAAGGACCAGCAGTACCTCGGGTTCGTCTACAACCCGGACGAGCCGAACGTGCACCTGAGCTGGATCCGGCAGGGGTCCGAAGGGGCGGTGTTTTTCCGCAACGAGTTCACCTCCGAGCCGCACGTGGGGCGGTTCTTCAACCTCTTCATGCTGCTCCTGGGGCGCTTGGCGCGGGCCTGCCACGCCACGCCCTACCAGGTGTGGGCGGTCGCGCGGGTGCTGGCCGGCACGCTGCTCGGCTTGGCGGCCTACCTGGTGCTGTTGGCGGGTGTGCGCGGCAGGGCGCTGAGGCAGCTCG
>JACPDV010000552.1 GCA_016183835.1 Armatimonadota bacterium | reverse complement strand
GGCAGCCACAGCACGGCCGCCAGCCGGGCGGCGATCAGCGGCGCCGCCAGCGCCGCCGCCACCCGCCCGTAGTGCTTGCGCACATAGCGAAACATGGAGCGGTGGTGTTCCACTGTCATGGCCACCGGTCGCCGGTCGCTGCTGCGGCCGACGAGGTGCGTCACCGCCGGCCCGGGGTATCCGCTTGCGAAACGCCTCGACGTCGTCGGCGCCCCGCACGGCCGAGATGATGGCGAACAGGAGCAGGCTGAACGTTTGAATCTTGATCCCGCCCGCCGTCGAGCCGGCGGCGCCGCCGATGAACATGAGCGCGATCAGGAGAAGCAGGCCGTTGTCGGTCATGCTGCCGGTATTGGTGGTGTTGAAACCCGCCGTGCGCGGGGTGACGGCCATGAAGAAGGCATTGAGCAGCCGTGGCCCGAGCAGGCCCGCTTCCGGGTGGGCGTCGGCATACGCCACCAGCTCCTCGAGGGCGCCCTCGTGGACCAGGCAGTCGGGGTTGAGCAGCATCTGGTAGCGCCCGCTGCAGCGCGCCAGCCCGAGGTTGTTTGCGGCGGCGAAGCCCAGGTTGCGCCGCAGCGCGATGAGCTCGACCTCGGGGAAGCGGCGGGAGACGATGGCGGCCGAGCCGTCGGGCGAGGCGTTGTCCACCACCACCACTTGCAGCGCCAGCCGCTGGGCGGCGGGGCGCAGCGAGAGCAGACAACGCCCCAGGTCGTCGCGGGTGTTCCAGTTGACGATGACGATGCTGAGGTCCAACAGGCCGGCTCGTGGAGCTATTGTCGTGGCGCGCTGGGCCGCTGTCAACGCGCGGCGTGCCGGCTACTCACCGTTCGCGCCGGGTGGTATGATCGGCGCGGGCGGGGCGGATGGAGAGGCAGGGCCACGCAGAGCGACACATTGGTCATGTACGCCAAGTCGCCCGTCGCCGGGCGGGTCAAGACGCGCATGGCCGGCGGCGGGCTGGATGCGGCGGCGGTGGCCCGTCTGTATGCGGCGTTCGTGGCGGACCTCGCGCTGCGGCTGGCCGACGGCCCGTGGCGGTTCGTGGTGCAGCACCCGGCCGGGGACGACGGTGACGGGTTGCGCGGCCTGCTGCCCGGCCTGACCGTGGAGCCGGAGCCGGTGCTCTCGCTGCCGCCGCGCGACCTGGGCGCCGCGATGCGCGACTCCATCGCCGCCGCCCTGGCGAGTGGGGCGGAGCGGGTGGTGATCATCGGCAGCGACTGCCCACACCTGCCGCGGGCGACGATCGACCTGGCGTTTGCGGCGCTGTCCGCCGCGGACCTGGTGCTGGGCCCGGACGAAGGGGGCGGCTGCTACCTGATCGGGGCACGGCGCGATCCCATACTGCTCACAGCGCGGCACGCCGGCGGCGCGGTGGCGTGGGGGCGCGGCACCGACCACGCGGCGCTGGTGAGACGGGCGGCCGAAGCCGGCTGGCCGGTGGCCGGTCTGGCGCCGACGTTCGACCTGGACACCGCCGCCGATCTGGCGAAGCTGCGCCGGGCCGTGGCGCAGGGCGAGGTGGATGCGGAGCAACTGCCGGCCACGCTGGGTTGTCTCGCTGGGATAGCGGCGGCGCCCGAGGTGGAGTGATGCGGCTCGACCTGGTCCAGGAGTCGAGGCTCGAGCAGACGCTCAGCCCGCGGATGATCCAGTTCTACGAGCTGCTGCAGTGTCCCCTGCAGGAGCTGGATCAGCTCGTCGCCGCGGAGCTGGCGTCGAATCCTGCGCTCGAGCTGGCCGAGAGCGGCCCGACCGAGCTGGAGTCCGCGGCCGCCGGCCTGGCCGACCTGCCGCTCCCGAGCCTCGATCCGTCGGCCGACGACTGGGACGAGGGCGACGACCCGTTGGCCGCGCTCCCGGCGCCGATGACGCTCCAGGACCATCTCCGCTGGCACTTCACCGCCCGCGCCCACACCCCCGAGGAGCGCCGCATCGGCCTGCTCATGATCGAGGAGATCGACGGCGACGGCTACTTCTGCGGCGGCATCGGCGAGGTGGCGATGCTCCTCGGCGCCAACGTGGTCGAAGTGGAGCGCGTGCTCGGGCTGGTGCAGCATCTCGATCCACCCGGCGTGGGCGCCCGCGACCTCCGCGAGTGCCTCCAGATCCAGCTCGCCGCGGCGCACGAGCAGGGTCGCCCGCACGTCGTCGCCGAACGCCTCGTGGAGGAGTGCTTCGAGCCGTTCTCGCGCAACCTGCACTCGCTCTGCGCGCGGAAGCTGCGCGTCTCGGAGGCGGCCGTGGCCGATGCCGCCGAGTTCATCCGCGCACAGTGCCAGCCCTACCCGGGTCGCCAGTTCCGGGTGCCCTGGCAGGACACCGACGTGGCCCCGCCGGCCCGCCCGGAGGTCGCCCTGTTGGACAGCCTGTCGCCTCCACCGCAGTATGTCGCCGAAGTGATCGAGTCGCGCCGACTGGGTCTGCGCGTCGACCGGATCTACCAGCGGCTGTTCCAGGAGCTGAGCCATGCCGCGCCGGGCGATCCGGTGGAGGCCGAGCACGTGCGCGTCTGCGTCCGGCTCGCGCGGCAGTTCATCACCAGCCTCAACCAGCGCCGCGAGACGGTGCGCCGAATCGCTGAGGAAGTGGCCAACGAGCAGGCGGAGTTCATCGCCCACGGGCCCACGGCGCTCAAACCGCTCACCCGGCTCGAGATCGCGCGGCGGCTGGGGGTCCACGAGAGCACCGTGGGCCGCGCGGTGGCCGGCAAGCACGTGCTCCTCCCCAGCCACGAGGTGGTGGCGTTCGAGGTCTTCTTCGACGGCGCGCAGCCCGTCCGCATCGCGCTCGGCGAGCTGATCGCCCGCGAAGACCCGACCCGTCCCCTCAGCGACCAACGGCTGGCCGCACTGCTCGCGGAGCAGGGGCACGACCTCGCCCGGAGGACCGTGGCTAAGTATCGCGAGGGCCTCCGCATCCCGCCGGCCAGCCAGCGGCGGCGGCGATGATCCGGCTGTTCCTGGCCCTGGCGGCGCTGGGGCTGGCCGCGGTCTACGTGCTGCTGCGCCGGAAGCATGCTGCTCACTGGGCCGTCCCCGCCGCCGTGCACGCGCTGAAGACGTTCTTCGTCGTCCGCCCACGGCCTGTGCACGTGCTGTTCGCGTTCGTGGACCATTTCGAGCCGAGCCGCGGCGCGGCGCCGCCGGAGGTAGCCGAGGCCCGGTTGCAGCGCTGGCTCGACCTCTGGCCCGAGGTCGCCGCGCGGCACCGCGACAGCCACGGCCGGCCGCCGCAGCACACTTGGTTCTACCCGTGGGACGAGTGGTGCGACGGTGAGGTGGCGGCGCTGTCGGGGCTGTGTTACGAAGGGCTGGGGGAGGTCGAGCTGCACCTGCACCACGACGGTGACACCTCGGCCGGCCTGGGTGACAAGCTGGAGGCGGCGCGCCGCGCATTCGGCCGGTGCGGTGCGCTGTCTGAGGGCTTCGGCTTTGTCCACGGCAACTGGTGCCTGGACAACAGCCGGCCGGACGGGCGCTGGTGCGGCGTGAACGACGAGCTGGCAGTCCTGCGCCGAGCCGGGTGCTATGCGGACTTCACGTTGCCGACGCCCGATCGCACCCAGCCGCGGATGGTCAACGTGGCCTACCGCGCGAGCGACGACCCCGAGCGGCCGTTCTCCCACGATCGCGGCACGCCGCTGCGGGCAGGCCATGCGGCTGCGGGCGACCTGCTGCTCATCCCCGGCCCGCTGGGCTTCAACCTGCGCGACTGGCATCACCGCTGGTACCCGGCGCTGGAGCGCGGCGAGATCGCGTGCAGCAGTCCGGTGACCTCGGCGCGGGTGGACTTCTGGGAGCGTTGTGGCGTGGGCGTGCGCGGGCGCAACGACTGGGTCTTCGTCAAGGTCCACGGCCACGGCTGCCTCGAGCGCGACCACGAGGCGATGCTCGGCGCGCAGCGGCACCTGCTGCACGACCTGCTGGAACGGCGTTGCGCGGACGGTGAGCGGCGCGTCCTGCACTACTGCACAGCGAGGGAGCTCTGCAACCTGGCGCTGGCGGCGGAGGAGGGCTGCGCCGGAGACCCCGAGGAGTATCGCGACCACCGGATCGGGCCGCCCGTCAACCGGTTCCTGCGCAGCCGCACGCCCGTGGAGGTCAGAACGCTGAGCGAGCCGCGGGGCGAGATCCGACATGCAGGAGACGGGCCAGTGGACTGGTCCCTCCGCATCGGCCCGGTAGCGGCGCTGCGCGGGCCGGTGCAGACCGTAAGGTGGGACGGCGACGTTGTGGACGTAGACGCCGACGGGCCGGTGGAGCTGGTGCGGCGGATCACCCCCCGATCCTCATGATCCACTCCGCCGCCTTCGCCCGCACCGCGTCCAGGTCCGCCGCATCGGGATCCAGCCCGTCCAGCCACGCCTTCGCCTGCGCGGGCAGTGCGTTGCCCACCGGCGTGGTCTCGCACAAATGCTCCAGCGTGGTCAGATACCGCACGTCGTCCACGCCCTCACGGAAGCCCTCCCATTGCACCGTGCCGACGATCCCGTGGACCGTGGGGTAGGTGAACACGTGGTCGCGGTAAGTGGGGTCGTCGAAGTCGTTCCAGACGTGGTGGAAGCCGTGCTGGTAGGCGTAGTCCATGGCGCCGTCGAAGTGCTTGCACCAGAGCAGGAGCCCGAAGTTGCGGCGGAACGTCTCCGGCTCCTCGGGTCCGACCTGCGGGTTGGCGTAGCAGAACGCCAGCGAGTCTACGCCGTGCCACTTGTCCGCCTCGGCGGGGTCGGGCCGGCCGGCCAGAACCGCCACGTTGAGCAGCTTGCCCATCGCCTCGAAGGTCTTGTAGTAGCAGGCCACGAAGGTCTTCCCGCCGGCCTCCTGCACCGCTCCCCAGGCGGCTTTCTGCGCGACGAGCGCGTCGCCGGTGGCCTCGTCGGCGCCGTAGAAGTAGACCTGGTCGTAGCCGAACCGCCCGCACAGCTCGCGCCACTTGCCCACCGACTGCTTGAGCGCTGTCAGGCTGGCCGGATCGCCGCGGCTGCCGGTGCCCTGGCCGAGCGTGAAGAACGGCCCGCCGGGCATCCCCAGCTCGCGGCGGATCTCGAGGATCCGCGGCAGACGCTGCTCGTCCCAGCCCTGGTAGTTGCTGGGGTAGAGCACGCCATGCGCCTTCATGTCGGCGATCTCGGCGCGGTACTGCTCCTCGGAGCGCAGCTCGGAATCGATGTGCGGCTGCCCGTCGGCGGCCAGCGTGGCGCGGTAGTAGACGGAGTAGATCAGTCGCGGCGGCAGCAGCTCGAAGGGCTGCACGCCGAGCGCCAGTGGGACCTGCGCCTCGCCCTCGGCGGAGCGGACGGTGACCGTGCCCTGGTAGTCTCCCGGCTTCGCGTCGTCGGGCACGCGGAGCGTGAGCCAGTACTGTTTCAGCTCCTCGGGGGCCAGGTCCACCGGCTGCAGCTCCTCGGCATCCACGGGTCGAACGTCTTCCAGGTCGGCGCTGGTGGGCCCGCTGCAGAGCCGCCAGGCGGTGCCGCCGTCCGGGCTGGTGTGGCGGAGGTAGTTGGCCTGCGCCTCGCGGTCCACCCGCACCAGGGCGTCGTCCTTGAGGAGCAGCTCGGGCACGAGACGCTTGCTGTGCAGGTCGCCGATGCCGCGGCCGGCCTGGTACCAGCACTTCACCACGCGCACGTCTACTGCCGCCGCCGGGATCGTGCCGGCCGGCCCGGTCAGGTCGCTCACGCTCACCGTCACGCGCTTCGTCGCGCGGAGCGGGTACACCACCACGGAGCCGGACTCGTACTCGCCGCGGCAAGCTGACAGCTTGAGGGCGCCGCCGGGCTCGGCGGGGATGGGGAAGGTGCCCAGCACCGGCTGCTCGTTGCGGATGGCCGTCGAGGCGTAGAGCACGAACGGCCGACCGGCGGCGCGGGCGTCAGTGAGCGCCTTGACGTTGTCCGGCCCGTACCGGAGCAAGGCCACGGAGCCGTCCACCTGCTGGAACTGGGACGTGTCGCCGTAGCCCTGCTGCTCCATCTGCGCCAGCGTCGCGCGCACCCGGCCCACGGTCTGGCGGACAGCGTCCACCTTGTCCGCCAGGTCGGCGGGAACCGCGGCCAGCCCGGCCAGACGCTCCTCGGCCGCCGCCACCGCCTGCCGCCAGCCCTCCAGCCGCGGCTTGAGCCGCTCGCGCGCCGCGGCGAACCGCTCCTGCGCCAGCCGGTCCGCGTCGGCTTGAGCCGGCACCTCGCCCTCGATCCGCACGTCGTCGACGTACACCACGGCGCGCTGTCCCGGCTCGCCGAGCACGAACAGGCCGTAGCGGTCGAGGATGGGCACCACCTCGTCGCCGGTAGCGTTGCCGGTGTATTGCGGCAGCACCATGCCGGCCATGGACTTGCCGGCATCGATCAGATCGGTCTCGGCGAGCTGCCAACCGTCGGTGGGCTTGTCCCAGCTCACGAAGGGGCTGCAGCCGGAGTGGTGCGTGGGCGGGAAGATCATGTTGGTGCCGAAACCGACGCGGCAGGTGGTGCCCGCGGCCACCAGCACGCGCGCGGTGAGCTTGAGTCTGCCGACCGCCGGCACGCGGAGCGGGATGCCCCAGTAGTGGTAGGAGCCGCCCTTCAGCTCGACGTCGAGCTTGAAGCTTCGCTTGCCCTCGAACGCCTGCTCATCGGTCGGCCCGTTGGCACGCTCGACGGCGTCGCCGTTCTTGGCCCACAGCTCCATCGCCGGGCCGTTGTCCTCCCAGCCCTGATGGTGGCTGAAGGGCTGCAGGGGCGGGTCGGCGGCGAGGGCGGCGGGGAGGCCGAGAAGAAGTATTGCGATGTGAACCAGGCCCCGTGGCCCCCGGCGCGCCACCCCCTCCTGGCCAAGGAGGGGGCCGGGGGAGGTCCCGTCATCCGCTCGTGAATACGCCCGGCTCGGCGCCGGCAGGACGTGCTTGGCTGAGTCCATCACCGTCTCCTTCGCCCTCGGTCGTGCTGTCTGTCCGGCGCGACTGGACCTCCCCCTGCCCCCTCCTTGGCCAGGAGGGGGTACCAGACGGCCCCGCGCGGAGCGCGTGCGGCTGGGCGGCCGGTACCATCCCATCACGCCCACTCCCCCGGGTCCACCCGGCAGCGCAGCTCCTGCCGGTTCACGTAGCGCCGCACATTGTCCAGGATGATCTCGAACTGCGCGGCCGGCCCGTCGCTGCCGAGCTGCGCGCTGTGACCCGTGAGGATCGCCCGCGGGTGGGTCCAGAGCGGATGCGCCGGCGGGAGCAGCGAGGGCTCCACCACGTCCAGGGCCGCCGCCGCCAGCCGGCCGCCGTCGAGCGCCTCCACCAGCGCCTCGGTGTCCACCGCGATGCCGCGGCCGATGTTGATCAGCCGTGCGCCGGGCTTCAGCGCGGCCAGCGCCTTGGCGCCCACCAGCCGCACGGTGCCGGGCGTGTGCGGCACGGCCACCACGACAAAGTCACACTGTTCCAGCACGTCGCCGAGCAGCGCGCCGCTCACGACGCTTTCGACGCCGTCGGGCACGTCGTCGGGCGCCGGGTCCACGCCCAGCACGCGCATGCCCAGGGCCAGGCAGCGCGTCGCCACCGCGCCGCCGATGCTCCCCATCCCGATGATCCCCACCGTCGCGCCGCTGAGGACCACCGGCTTGAGCGGCTCCTGCTCCCAGCTTCGAGCGGCGCGCTGCTGGAGCAGGCCGGGCAGGTCGCGCGCCAGCGCGAGGAGAAGCATCAGCGCGTGGTCGGGCACGGTGGCGTTGTAGCTCCCGCGCGTGCGGGTCACCACCACCTTGCGGCGCGAAAGCAGGCGGAGCGTGTCGGCGAAGCGTTCGAGGCTGTCGCAACGGAACTGCACCCACTCGAGCTGGTGCAGCGGCTCCACGTAATCGGGCGGCGGCCCGCCGATCACGGCGGTGACCGGCGGCCCTTCGCCGTCGCGGCTGACTTTGACCCCGGCCGGGACCACCGCGCGCAGGCGCCGGTCCTGCTCGGGCTCCATCGGCGTCAGGAGGACGATGTGCATCAGAGGTCTCCGTCGTCCGCGCCGTCCTCCATCCTACGCCGAGCGAGGCTGTCGCGCCACTCGGCCAGCCGGGCGGCGATCCGTGCCTCCGCTCCCCGGTCACTCGGCTCGTAGTAGCGCTGCCCCTCCAGGCGGTCGGGGAGATGCTGCTGCTCCACCAAGGCGCCTTCCTCGTCGTGGGCGTAGCGGTATTCCCTACCGTAACCCAGGTCCTTCATCAGCCCCGTGGGCGCGTTGCGAAGGTGCAGGGGGACGGGGAGCGTGCCGTGCCGCCGGGCGTCCTCCACGGCTGCGTCCCAAGCCTTGTAGACCCGGTTCGACTTGGGCGCCACCGCGAGATAAACCGCCAACTCCGCCAGTGCCAGATCGCCCTCGGGCGAGCCGAGCATGTGGTAGGCGTCGCGGGCGGCCATGGCCAGCGTGAGGGCGTTGGGCGTGGCCAGCCCGATGTCCTCCACGGCCATGCGGATCAGCCGGCGGGCGAGGAAGAGCGGGTCTTCGCCGGCCTCGAACATGCGGGCGAGCCAGTAGAGCGCGCCGTCTGGGTCCCCGTCGCGCACGGACTTGTGGAGGGCGGAGATGAGGTTGTAGTGCTCCTCGCCGGCGCGGTCGTAGCGCAGCGCGCGCTGCTGCGTCGCCTGCTCGGCCAGGGCCGCGGTGACCCGCGGCGGCTCGCCGGCGAGGGCCACGGCAGCTTCGAGGGTGTTGAGCAGCACGCGCGCGTCGCCATCGGCCGAGTGGACCAGGTGCTCGCGGGCCGCGTCGTCGAGGTCCACGGCGCGCTTCCCGTAGCCGCGCTCGGGGTCCGCGAGGGCGCGGTCGAGGACGATGGCGAGGTGTTCCGGCCGGAGGCTGTCGAGCACGTAGACGGTGCTGCGCGAGAGCAGGGCGGGGTTGACCTCGAAGCTGGGGTTCTCGGTGGTCGCGCCGATCAGCACCAGCGTGCCGTCCTCGACCCGCGGGAGGAGCGTGTCCTGCTGGGCCTTGTTGAAGCGGTGGATCTCGTCGAGGAAGAGGATGGTGCGCTTGCCGTCGATGTCGCGATTGTCCCGCGCCTGGCCGATGGCGTCGCGGACCTCCTTCACGCCGGCGGAGATGGCGCTCATGCCCACGAACGCCGCGCCCGTGGCATGGGCGATGATGCGCGCGAGGGTGGTCTTGCCGGTGCCGGGCGGGCCCCAGAGGATGCAGCTTCGGATCTGGTCCAGCTCGATCTCGCGGCGGAGCGGCGCGCCGGGGCCGACGATGGACTCCTGGCCCACGAACTCGTCGAGGGTGAGGGGTCTCATGCGTTCGGCCAGGGGCACGTCGCGGTCGGAACCGAAAAGGGTCATCGTGGTCCTTGTGAGCGACTGTAGCCAATGGGCTGGGCGGCGTCAAGCTCGCGAAGGCGCGATCCGTCTCCCTCTCCTTGGCAAGGACAGGGCCGGGGTGAGGTCCAGCACCACCGAGTAGGGACTGGACCTCCCCCTGGCCCCTCCTTGGCAAGGAGGGGGTATCC
>JACPDV010000035.1:21876-29500 GCA_016183835.1 Armatimonadota bacterium | reverse complement strand
TCGGCGTCCATCGCGCCATGTGCGCCGGCGAAGCAGAGGGCAACGAGGCCCGGGATATATCCTTGGACCGACCACGCGTTACGGGCCGTAGGGACACGCCTCTGGCGTGTCCGTCCGACCGCCACCACCGGGTGACAACGAGGGCCCGGGAGGCGCGGACACGCCAAAGGCGTGTCCCTACGCCGGGCACGACGAGCCGTGGATGGTGATGATATGAACGAACGATGGACCTGCGCCGAGATCTGCCTGCTGACCCTCGCCCTGGCCTGGCCCGGGCCGCGCGCCACCGCCCAGGACGCCCCGGCGCTGACCTTCCCCGGCGAGACGATCGACACGTGGCACGGCTTCAAGCGCCACACCTTCCAGGTCGACGGCTGCACCGCCTGGGTGGTGGAGCCGCAGCAGGCCGCGCCCGGGAAGCCGTGGACCTGGTGCATGGAGTTCCCGGACGCGTTCACCGAGCGCACCGGCGTGCTGCAACTCCTGGAGAAGGGCTTCCATCACCTCTACCTCCAGGTCGGCAACACCTTCGGCTGCCCCTCGGCGCTGCGGCACCTGGACGCCTTCTACGATGCGTTCACGGCGGCCGGGCTGGCACGGCGGGGCACGCTGATCGGCATCAGTCGCGGCGGGCTGTACGCCTACAACTGGGCCGTGGACTACCCCGGGAGGGTGATCTGCATCTACGGCGACGCGCCCGTCTGCGACTTCAAGAGCTGGCCCGGCGGCAAGGGGCAGGGCAAGGGCAGCGCCGGCGACTGGGCCGAGCTGATCAGGTGCTACGAGTTCCGCGACGAAGCCGAGGCGCTGGCCTACGAGGGCAATCCGGTGGACAAGCTGGACACGCTGGCCAAGTTCGACGTGGCACTCATCCACGTGGTGGGCGACGCCGACGACGTCGTCCCGCCGGCGGAAAACACGGCCGTGGTGGAGTCGCGCTACAAGGGCTTCGACGGGACGATCCGGGTGATCCACAAGCCGGGCGTAGGGCACCATCCCCACGGGCTGGACGACCCCAAGCCGGTGGTCGACTTCATCCTCGAGCGGACGGCCAAGGCGATGGAGTGAGCCGCTGGGGAGTAAGGCATGACCGGTCGTGATCGCCTCCGCGCCATCCTCCGCAGGCAGCCGCGGGAGGGCCTCTCGTGGACCACGCTGGTTGACGGCGCCACCCTCTCCGGCGTGCCGGAGGCGCTGCGCGGGAACGGCGGCATCGACTTCTACCGCCACCTCGGCTGCGACATCTTCCTGCTCAACGGCTGGGGCACGCCGCACGCCTTCCGGTCGCCATCGCTCCGCTGGGCTGACGGTGTCGAGGCCAGCGCCCGGGCCGATGGCGACCGGCTGATCCAGGAGTGGCACTCGCCGGCGGGCAGCCTCACCGCCGTTTCGCGGCGCGGCCACCCGGTCAAGTACCCCGTCACCGATCTGGCCGAGATGCGGACTTACCGAGAGCTGTGGGAGGGCGCCACCTACGAGCCGTACGCGGACAGCGCGGCGCTCGCCGCCACCGAGGAGCTGATCGGCGACGTCGGCATCGTCAGCCGCTTCTGGGGGCCGTCCACGCTCCCGCGGCTGCTCGAGAACGACATGGGCACCGAGGGCTTCTACACCCTCCACTCCGACCACACCGACGACATGGAGGCGCTCCTCGCCGTGATGCACGAGCGCGAGCTGGTGGCCTTCGACCACCTCGCCGCCAGCCCTTGCGAGTCGGTCACGCTGTGCGAGAACACCAGCACCGCCTACATCAGCCCCACCTTCTACCGCAAGTACAACCTGCCCCACCAGGCGGATTTCGTGGACAAGGTGAAGGCCGCCGGGAAAACCGCGCTGCTGCACATGTGCGGCCACGTGCGCGACATCCTGCCGGACATCCGCGAGACCGGCTGCGACGGCATCCACGCCCTCACCCCGCCGCCCGTGGGCAACACACCGTGGGAGCAGGCGCTCGACGTGCTGGGCGAGGAGTTGATCATCGTCGGCTGCCTCGACCCCGCGACCTTCGTCAGCGGACCCGTGGAGAACATCGGCCCGGCGCTGGACCGGCTCTACACGCCCCGGCTGCGCGAGGCGAACGTGGTCCTCTGGGCCGCGGCCGACGGCATTGCCGTGGAGCTGGCGCGGTTCGAGGCAGTGCAGCACTGGTTCGAGGCGCAGGTGCCGCCGCGGTGAGCGCGTAAGCACCGTCGGGAGCCCGCCATGACGAACGTGGTTCTGATCGGTCTCAAGGGTCACCAGGGCGTCTGCCTGGACGAGATCGCCCGGCGCCCCGACGTCCGCCTCGCCGCCGTGTGGGACGACGACACCGCCGCCCTTCAGCGCCTCCGCGGCGCAAAATACGTGGACGAGCGGACCCTCCTCACGCCCAGCATCGACGAGGTGATGGCCCTCAAGGACGTGCAGGTGGCGATCCTCTGCGAAGACAACGCCGCCCGCCCGGCCAACCTGATCGCCTGCGCTCGCCGCGGCTGGCAGATCGTCGCCGAGAAGCCGCTCGCGCTGAGCCTGGCCGACCTCGACAAGGCACGCGGCGCGGTGGACGGCGCCGGCGTGCGGCTGAGCATGCTCCTCACGATGCGCTTCGAGCCGCCTTACCTGAAGATGCGGGAGGCCATCGCCGCCGGCGCGGTGGGCACGCCGCTCAACCTGTCGGCGCAGAAAAGCTACCGCCGCGGCGAGCGGCCGGCCTGGCAGCAGCGGTACGCCACCTACGGCGGCACCATCCCGTTCATCGGCATCCACGCGCTGGACATGCTGCGCTGGCTGACCGGCTGCGAGTACACCCGCGTGGCGGCGCTGCAGCACAACGCAGGCCTGCCCGGCGCCGGGCAGATGGAGGAGAGCTGCGGGCTGCTGTTGGAGACGAGCGGCGGGGCGATCACGGTGGTGCGACTCGACTACCTCCGGCCGACGAAGGCGCCGACCCACGGCGACGACCGCTTCCGGGTGGCGGGCGCCGAGGGGGTGATCGAGGAGCTGGCCGGCAAGGTCACGCTGCTGAGCAACGCCCGGGACCCGGAGACCCTGGACCTGCCGCCGGCGGGCCACCTGTTCGGCAGCTTCCTGGACGAGCTGGCGGGGCAGGGCACACACCCGATCAGCGCGGAGGACTGCTGGAGAATGACGGCGGTCTGCCTGCGGGCGCGGGAGGCGGCGGAGACCAACCGATGGATCGATCTGTAACAAGGCCCGGTAGGGGCGACCGGCAGGTCGCCCGCGATGCCCGCCACGACACACCGGGGCGGGCGACCTGCCGGTCGCCCCTACCGGGTGTTCCGGCGTGCCTGGCTTGGCTGTTGGTACTGGCTGCCAACGTCGCCGCCGAGCCGCTGCCCGACCGGGTGGCTCGCCTCCTGGGCGCGTTCCCCGGCCGCGACCCGGGCCTGGTGACCCTCTACGAGGCGGCGCCCAAACCCTCGCTGGGCAAGCCGGAGCAGGCCTGGAACATCGTCAAGCTGCAGGCCGCCTGCGTCGCCGGCGACCGCTGGCTGTGGCGCGTCGAGTTCGCCGGTCAGCCCAATCCCCGCGGCGAGACCTTCATCCTCTACGCCAACCTCGACGACAGCCCAGACACCGGCCGGCAGGACAAGCCTGAGGTCCGCGGCACCGACATCATGTACTGCTTCTACGGCGCCGACGGCAGCGAGAACGTCGCCAAGTCGGGCCTCCAGCGCACGGGTCGGGCGCGGTATCTCTTCGAAGGCAACGTGCTCTGGATCTGCGACGACGTGCCCATCGCCGGTGACGCGGCCACCGCCTGCTGTCGCGTGCGGCTGCTCAGTCAGAAGCCCGGCAGCGGCGACGGGAGCGACTGGATCCGCGTGCAGCTTCCGCGCCGCGCGGCCGAGGCGCTGCCGGCCATCGAGCGGCCCTCCGGGCTGAGCTGGCACGGCCTCCCGGGGAGCCGCGCTGAGCCGGCCGGGCAGCCGCTCGAGTTCGGCCGCCCGCGGCCGGCGCCGCCGTTCAGCGCCACCGGGAAACTGATTCGCACCGCCAGTTGGGAGCCGGAGCAGCTTGAGGTGGAGCTGCTCGAGGACACGGGCCGGGCGCGGCATGGCGCACCGGTCTGCTTCGGGCTGCCGCTGCCGCAGGGGGTGGTCTGCCAGCCTGCGGAGGTGCGCATCAGCGACCGTGGGCAGGCGCTTCCGGCCGACGTGGCGGTGACCAGCTTCTGGCCCGATCAGACGCTCCGCTGGGTCAGCGTTACCGTGCCCGTCGAGCTGGCTCCGCGACAGCGCAAGGGGCTCACGGTGGAGCTGGGTCGCGAGGTGTCGCCCCACCCGCCGCTCGGCCTGCGGGTCGACGCCGGGGCGGATCGGGTGCTGGTGGACACCGGCGCGGTGCAGGTGGCGGTCGGGCTCGAGCCGCTGCGGCTCGAGCAGATCGGCGCCGCGAACGCGCTGCGGGGGGCCGCGTTCGTCCTGCACGACGTGGCGGGCCGCGAGTACCGGCTGGGCAGGGCTGCCCTCACCCGCGAGTACGTGGGCGCCGGCAAGTGCATTCTTCGGCTCGAAGCGCCCTATGTGGACGCGGCGGGCAAGCCGTGGTTCCGCGGGGTCGTAAGGCTCACGTTCACCGCCGGCTCGCCGGCGATCGCGCTCGCGCACACCCTGATCGACGACAACCTGGAGTGGGAGTTCGCCGACTTCCGTTCGCTCTCGCTCGACGTGGCGCTGGGCGGTACCGGAGCCGTGGGCGCGCGCTACGCCGTGGGTTCGGACGACGGCCTGCCGACGCTCCTCGACGGCCGTGAGCTGGCCGTGCCGCACGACCAGGCCTGGCGCCTCGACGGCACCGCACACGACGGCCGGACCATCGGCGTCTGCGCGGCGAGCCGCGGCGGCGCGGGCGTAGCCGTGGGCGTCACCGACTTCTGGCAGCGCTACCCGAAGGCCATCGCGGCCACGGGCGACGGGCTGCAGATCCAGCTCTTCCCCGCCCTCGACGGACCGGCCAGTCCGGGCAAGCTCCCCGACCACCTGGCGTTCCCGTTTGTGGAGGGCATGTACCGTTTCAAGTGGGGCATGAGCACCACCGATCGGCTGGTGCTCGTGCCGCATGGGGCGGGTGGCGCGGCGCCGGCGCTGGACGCCGCCCTCGACGCCGTGCAACCGGTGATCGCCGTGGTGCCCGGAAGCTGGTACGAGCGCACCGGCGCCCTGGGCGAGGTGGTCGCCGCCGCCGGCAAGCTGTTCGCCGGCTGGGACCAGGCCTTCGCCCGCGCCTTCGACGAGCACCTGCGCCTCAAGGAGGCCAAGCGCGAATACGGCTACTTCAACTGGGGCGACTGGCATGGCGAGCGAGAGTGCAACTGGGGCAACAACGAGTACGACCTGCCCCACGGCCTCTTCCTGCAGTTCGCGCGCACCGGCCGGCGCGACTACTACCGGCTGGCCCTTGCGGGCGCCCGGCACCAAGCCGACGTCGACTGCATCCACGCCTACCCCGACCCGTTCTACCTGGGCGGCGACCTGCTGCACTCCTACGGCCACGCGGGCGAATGGTCGGAGAGCATGAAGGAGCGGAGCTGGTCGTTCGCCTACGGCTACCACGCCGCCGCCTTCAACGGGCACACCTGGGCCGACGGCCTGTGCGACGCCTGGTACCTGGCCGCCGATCCCGTGGTGATGGACGCCGCGCTCGGGCTGGGCGAGCACATCGCCTGGCAGATGTCGCGCCGGTTCACCGAGCTGGGCACCCACGAGCGCTCCGCCGGCTGGTCGGCCCACGCCATCGCCGCGCTCTACCGGGCCACGCTCGACACCGAGTACCTGGCCGCGCTGAAACGCATCGTGGAGGTGGCCTTCCGCGAGCAGAAGCTCGACCAGGGCGGCGCCTGGCCGCACGTGTTGCCGGAGGACCATGCCGGCGGGGTGCCCGGCGCGGTGGGCAACGTGGGGTTCCTGATCGGCGTCCTGCTCGAGGGCATCGACGACTACTGGGCCGCCAGCGGCGACCCGCGCGCTCAGCAGTCCATCAACGCCGCGGTGGGCTGGATGCGCACGCAGTGGCATCCCGACTGCGACACCTTCCAGTACACCTCGTCGCCCGGCTTCGCCGCTCGGGTGACCCGGCAAGGCGCCACACTCAACGACCTGATGCTCGGCCCCATGCTCCGCAGCGCGCTGTGGACGAAGGACGACGGGCTGGCCGAGATCGGCGCGCGCGGGTTCGTCGGCACGGTCCGCAACGGCTTCGACGGGTTCGGCAAGAGCTTGGCGCAGGCGGCCCACTTCGGCCCTCAGATCATGGCCCGGCTCAAAGCGCTCGGCGCACAGGACAAGCCCTACGGCGCCGGCCTGTCGCTGTCGCTCGATGAGCTGCGGCTGGCGGACCTGCTGCAGACCGGCGGGCCGCAGGAGCTGTTCGTCCGCGGGCCGGTGGACAAGGTGGTGTACTTCCGCCACCCCGGCGGAAAGGTCGGCTTCGCCGCGGTGCGCACGGCCTGGGGCGCGATGCCGAAGCAGGAGGCCGAGGGCACGATCCGCCTCGTCGGCCCGGACGGCGCGGTGGTGAAAGAGGGCCGGTTCAGCACCGACGCAGCGCCGTGGCGGTTCGACGCGGCGCTGGACGACGCACCGGCCGGGGTCTACCGAGTGGAGATCCACGACGATCTGCGCAGCCGCTGGGACGTCACCGGGCCGGCCGAGCGCGTGTTCCGCAACGATCCGCCGGTACAGCTCGGCGGGCCGGGACCGGGGCGGTACTGGTTCATGGTGCCCGCGGGCACGGCGGCGTTCAAGCTGACGATCACGTCCCACCACGGCGGGCAGTTCGGCGTGATGGTCCGCCCGCCCGACGGGCAGCCGGCGGTGCGGCTGGAGAAGGGCGAGCCGGACAAGAGCGCGACGCTGGAGGTCTCGGTCCCGGCGGGAGCGGCCGGGAAGCTGTGGAGCGTGGTGGTCTACGCGAAGATGGACGTCTCGGTGCGGTTGGAGGGCCTGCCGCCCTACCTGGCGACGAGCGCCGAAGGCTGGTTCAGCCCGTAGCGCGGGTCAGGGCTGGCGGAGGAGCGTGCCGGGCTCCTCGTGCTCGGCGGAGGGGTCGCAGCCGGGGCTGGGCGGCACACCCAGCGCCTCGAGCCGGCGCGCCGCTTCGCGGAGAAGGCCGGGGCGCTGCCGCTGGTAGGCCTCGCGGGCCTCTTCCCGGCGCGCCTCCCAGACCGCGCGAGCGCGCTCGGTTGCCGTGTCGGGGTCGCCGTTGGCGGCCTCGGTGGCCAGTGCGCGCAGCTCCTCGACCAGCGCAGGCTCGACTCCGGAGTCGATCCCCACCTCGCGCAGGAGCTGGGCCACGATGGCCTCGATCAGCTCCTGGCGGTCGTTGACAGGCTTCAACTTGACGGCCTCCCAGCCGGTGCCGGATGTGTGTTTCACAGCCGTCCGGCGTACGCCGCCTCCACGATCTGCCGGTTGAACCGCACCGCCTGAGCGCCATGCCGGCGCGACCGGCCGGTCAGGGCGGTGCGGAGAGCCGGCGGCAACGGCACGTCCGCCAGCTCGGCGGCTCTGTCATACAGAGACACTCCGCAGAGCAGTTGGTTCAACCCGACACTCAGCGCCACCGCCAGCCGCTCGCGCGGGAGCGGGTCAACGCCCGGCTGCGCGCGCTGCAACAGCTTCCC
>JACPDV010000035.1:0-21789 GCA_016183835.1 Armatimonadota bacterium | reverse complement strand
GCCCGTGCCGGCGCTCGCGCAACGCGGCGCCGAGCCCCACCGGGTCGGGCAGGTCGGCGAACCTGAAGAGACATTCGGCGGACTCCTGCAAGACCTTCCTGGCTCGCCGGCATCTTTCCACCAGGGCGCGCTCGGTCTGCGGCAGCTTGAAGCCGAGGCGCCGGGCGAGGCTTGGCGCGGCGTTGAGCACCTTGGCAAGGTCGGCATACGGCAGGGGCTGCTGGTAGCTGCGCGCGCGGAGCACGTGCCGGTCGGCGGGCGACAGCACCTCCGCGGCCAGCGCGAAGGCGGCGTCGAGCGGCGATTCCAGCGGCTCCAGGAGCGCGTCCGGCGTGGCGAGCTCCCCCTCCGGCTGGTCGGCGTGGGCCTCCAGCCAGGCCGCCTGCCCGTTGTACCAGTGGGACCGTTCGGCGATCACCGTGTTGGTGATGCAGCGGATGTAGACCGTCAGCCGCGCCACCGCCGGTCCCGGCGCCAGACCGGGCGGCAGCATGCCGCGGGATTCGTTGCGCGGCACCGACGAGTCAACCGAGGTGGACATGCGTCTCTCCGAGGCAGCGGTCATGACCTGGACTAACGAGTCACGTCACACGGCGCCGCCCGGCGGCGGGCCCGGCCCGCTCCCGGAGCCGCGCAGCCGTTCCTCCATCACCACCCGCTCGAGGAAGCGCAGGCTCACCTCGGCGGCGATGGCCTCGAGGTCCTGCTGGCTGGTGATGCCCTTGGCCAGCGCGACACGGTAGCCGCGCTGGTGGGCGAACTCGAGCACCGTGTCGAAGTCCTTCGGCTTCGCACGGCCCTTCAGAATGGCCCGCACGGCGGCCCAGATGCGCTCATCGCGCCCGCCGCCGCTCTCTCCCGTGTCCCCGCCCTCAGGCTCCTGCATGATCGCTCACCCTCGCACGCCGCGTTGGCGGATCGTGCCTATGGGTGATAAGGGCCGTCGGGCCCACGAATTGCGTGCGAACACTAGGAATCTTCTGATCTTGTCGCCGGCGCGGCGGTCAGGGCACCAGGACCGTGCGGAACCCGACGCTGCTGGGCCGCTCCAGCGGGTCGGCCTCGCCGCGGAGGCGGGCGATGATCTCGTCGGTGTGGTAGGTGACGGCGGTGCCCCGGATCACCTTCGAGTCGCCGGGCCGGCCGCGGCCGAGCGGGTCCACCGCGCGGCGCGCCGGGTAGCCGGGGCTCCACGTGTCGGCGCACCACTCGGCCTGCGCCACGCCCAGCCGCTCGGCGCCCAGGTGGAGCACCGCCCGCTCCCACTGCGCCTCGGTGGGCACCCGCTTGCCTGCCCAGCGCGCCCAGGCGGCGGCCTCGTGCCAGGTCACCCGGCCCATGGCCTCGGCCGGCTTCCGCCGCGCGCTCTCCTTGTGCATCCAGCTCTCCCAGGCCTGCCGGTCCACGTGGCGGTCGCCGTGGTGCGCTGCCCACCCGGCGTCGTCCCAGTAGTTGCGGTTGGCATAGCCGCCCCGCAGGAGGAACCGGCGGAACGCGTCGACGCTGACCGCCGCCACATCCACGTAGAAACCACTCAGCTCAACGGTGTGGGCCGGCGTGGAGTTGCGCAGAATGTCCCACGGCAGGGCCACGGGCGGCGGATGGTCGGGGTCGATATCGAGACCCATGCGGAAGCTGCCGGGCGGCACGTAAAGCATCTCGCGGCCGTCGATGCCGCTGCGGATGTGGACGGGGCGCCCGGTGAGCGGGCTGCGCCGGCCGTCGAGCGCTTCGAGCCCGTCCGCCAGCGACGAGGCCGACAGCCGCACCCGGAGCGTCTCGCCGCGGCCCGGCTCCACGAGCTGCAGGTGCGTCACCCGCTCGGTCACCACCGCCACCAGGTGCCGGCCGGCGGCCACCCGCACCGGCTCGCCCGCGGCCACCGTGTAGCCGTCCACCACCAGCCGCCCCACCAGCTCGCTCCGGACCACCAGGGTGGCGGCGGCGGCGAAACGCTCGTCGGCCCGGGCCAGCTCCTCGGCGTCGCCGCTGGCAAGCGCCACCGCCCTACTCAACAACCGCCGGCCGTAGGGGCTGAAGACCGACGGCAGAGCGCGGTGGATGCGCGCCAGCGCCGCCGCGTGCCAGGCCTCGTCCGCCGCCTCGGCGAGCTGCGCGACAAGCAGACGGAGGGCCAGCGGGTCGTGCTCGGCGGGGAGCGCCAGCGCTTCGCGCGCCAGCTCACCCGGCGTCCGGCCGGTCAGCTCGAGCACGTCCACCATCGCCCGCAGCTCGTCGAGGGTGACCGCCTCCTCCACCGCCCGCCCGGCCTTGGCCTCGTCCAGGGCGTAGAACGCCGCTTCGATGGCCGCGGCCCGCCCGCCGGCCAGCGCCTCGCGCAGCTCCGCCAGGCCGTCCCGCCAGGGGTCGCGCGAACGCCCGGGCGAGCCGTGGAGCCGCTCGCGCACCCGGCTGCGGAGCTGCCGGATCCCCGGATGCTCGCCCTCCTCGCTCATCGCCGCACCACGTGCACCACCGTCTCCGCCCGCACGCCGCTCGCCGCGTCGCGCCAGCGCAGCCGCCAGACGCCCGGCGGATCGTTGAGCGCCAGCCCCAGCGTCGCCGTGCCCCGCCCCGCCGGGCACGCCACGTTCTCACCATACACCCGCGACGGCGACTCCGCACCGGGCGGGTAGACCTCCACCCGCACCACGTGGTAGCCCGGCGCGCCGCTCGCCCGCACCGCCACCGGGGGCCGGAGTGTGTCGCCCTGCTTCGCCTTCAGCGTCGCCGGCACGGCCAGCCCGGTGACCCGGTAGGCGAGGAGCGCGTAGACCAGCGGCCGGTTGCGCGAGAGCGTCACGTCCCACGCCGAGACCTTCCCGGCGCCCACCGGCTTGCCCGCGCGCAGGTCGTAGACGAACGCCGGCGAGGGGAGCGTCACCCGTGCGGGCTGGTCGGCCAGGCCGGGCTGGCGAAGGTCGTGCTGGAGCGCCAGGTAGGCGTTGGCCCCGTCGCGCCACAGCACGCGGCGGCTGACCATCGGCCGCTGGCCCGCCTTTGTAGTCAATGCGCACGGCGGCCGCGCGCCCGCCTGCTCCAGCACCGTGCCGAGCAGGTCCAGCAGCGGCTGGTCCGGCTTCATCCGCTCCTCGGCGACCTGACCGGCCGGGAAGTTGAGCAACACCGTGCGGCCCTGGCCCACCGTGTTGACGATCCCCGCCGGCGCCCCGTCCACGCTGCCCAGCGCCACGGCGCCGTTCAGCTTCAGCCCCGGCTCCAGCGCCGTCAGCGTCAGCGGCCCGGCGGCGATGTCCGCCTTGCCCAGCCGGCCCGAGAGCCTGGTCTCGCCGCCGCGGGCGGCCTGCGTCACGCCCTCCATCCCGGCCGGGCTGGTCACGCCCAGCAAGGCGTCCAGCGCGCGCGTCGTGCGGATCGCGCCGTCGCCGGTGAGGAGTCCCGGGCGGCCGTCGATCAGCAGCGTGCCGCCGCCCTCCACGAACCGCCGCAGCGCCGCCGCTTGCGCGTCCGACAGGCAGCTCGGCAGCGTGAGGCAGAACACCCTGAACGCGTCGTTGGTCAGCGCTCCCGCGGCGATCTGCTCCCAGGTCAGGTGCCGGTACTGCACGCCCAGGTCCAGCAGGCAGGTCAGCAGGCGCTCGTGCTGCTGCTCGTACTGCGCGTCGCCGGAGTACTCCGGGCTCAGCTTCATCTCCGCGAAGACCGCCCCGGCGAGCATGTCGCTGGGGTTGTAGAGCAGCCCCACGCCGCTGGTCTGCCGCTGAGCGTGGAGCAGCAGCTTGCCCGGTCCCGAGCCGGTCTCGCGCACGGCGGCGAAGAAGCCCTGGCCGTAGGGTGTGGGCGACAGGTCGGGGTTGAAGGGAATGTAATCGCAGCCCCACGAGGTCCACCACCAGACCGAGTTGTCGCCGGACAGCAGCCCGTCCCAGACTTGCGCGCTGAACCCGCCCTCGCTGTCGGCGGTGCCGTTGCCCCACTTGCCCGTCAGCGCGCCGGGCCGATGGAAGCTGCGCACGTACTCGCCCTGGTTGAAGTTCTGCGTGTAGGTCTGGTTCAGCTCGAGGTTGGCGGTCAGCGCCGCGAAGTCGTAGCCCGGCTGCCAGCCATAGCCCCACAGCCCGTCCCAGCCGACCTTGGCCCCCGGCACCTGGCTGCGCACCGTGCCGGCGTGGGCGTGGGCGAGATCGGCCAGCATGAAGCGTTTGTGGTCGATCCAGGGCGCGAAGCCCGCGGTGCGGCCGGCGACCTGAGGCAGTAACGGCACGTCGGCCACGGCGTCGAACGAGGCGAAGTCGGTACCCCAGGCGGCGTTGAGCGCGGCGATGTCGCGGTACTTGGCGGCCAGCCAGGGGCGGAAGACGGCCAACGTCTCCGGCCGGTAGTCGCCGTCGCCCGAGCCGGGGAGGAAGTAGTTCTCATCGCCCAGCGTGAAGGCCGCCGGGGCGTAGGGCGCGGCCTGGCGACAGGTGCGGGTGAGCGCTTCGTTGACCGTGCGGAGGTACGCGGGGTCGTGGAGGCAGGGCGTGCGGAAGCCGTTGGCGTCGGAGCTGCCGTCCAGGCGCGTGACGTAGGGCACCAAGCGCAGGCCGGAGCGGGCGGCCACGGCGTACTCGCGCGCCGCGCCGGCGTCGGTGTAGCCGCCCATGTGGCAGAGGTCCTGCATGGCGGCGCCCAGCTCCCAGCAGCGGCGCATCTCGCGCTGGAGCACCGGCTCGCCGCCGGCGTAGGTCCACATCAGCGCGGTGTAGTCGTCGTAGGGGTAGGGCCGGGAGATGGTGAAGCGGAGGCGCTCGAAGGCCACCTCGCGTCCACCCGCCTTGACGGACACGTCGAGCTGGTGACCGATGACGGTGGGGCGGCAGAGCTGCAGCGCGGTGCCGGTCCTGCCGCCGGCCGGGAGCGCGCTGCACGAGTAGGCCAGGGCGCGGCCGGTTTCGTCCGACACGGCCCAGTCCACCACAGCGCCGGCCGGGGCGCCGGTCACCGTGGCGGTGGCCGCGAGCTTGCCGCCGTCGGGGAGCGCGACCATCGGCGGGCCAGGCTCGTGCACCACCCGCGACGGCGTCAGCCGCACGTCTCGTACGGTCACCCTCGAGGCGGGCGCCACGTAGCGGCTGGCGATGTCGACGCACCTGCCTGTGTCGTCGAGCAGCGCCACGTCGATCCAGCCCGCCCGGACCCCGGTGCGACCCGGCAGCGCGAGCGGACGCCCCGCTCTGCCCGAGGCGGTCCCGAGCGTGCGGCCCAGGTCATCGCACACCCGCGCGGCGACGGTGCCGGTGCCCTCCACGGAGAGCGAGCGCCCATCGGCGCTCAGCGTGGCGGCGGCCAGCCCTGCCGGCCGGCCGGCGGCGGCGAGGCACGCCTTCGCGGCGAGGGCCAGCCAGTGGTCGGTGGCCAGCTCCAGCCCTTCGGTCGCGTCGTTCAGCGGCACCAGGCTGCTGTACTCGCCCAGGTTCATCCGCCACACCACCACCCGGCCCTGTCCGTAGCGATACGCCCGGAGCGGCGGCTCGTCGCCCACCCGGCCGCGTTCGCCGGGCCGCCCGCCGGGGATGGTCTCCCAGGGAAACGAGTCGAGCACGGCCTGCGCGAGCTCCGGGTCCGGCGTGGCGAAGGCCTCCTTGGGCCAGGCGTCCACCTCGCCCGGCCGTCCGGCGAGGAACAGCCCCTTTCCCGCGCGGACGCGCTCGAGGATGCTTCGCCGCGTCAACGGCGGCACCGCCGCGCCGCTCACTCCCGCCACCAGGTACAGCTCCACCGCCGGCTGGTCGGCCCAGACTGCCGAGCGCGCGGCGGCCAGGCCGTAGCCCAGCGGCCCGACGCCGGTGCTCCCGTGGTACGGCCAGGCCTCCGGCGCCACCAACGCCGAACGCGTGTCGAAGTAGAGGTGGTCGGCCTGCATCTCCACCCGCCGGGCCAGCTCCATCGTCTCCCACGCGCCGAACCGCGGCGTGAAGATCACCGTGCGGAGCGGCCCGCCGGCGAGCTTGGCGGCCCAGGGGAACGGCAGCGGCGCGGGGTCCGGCGTCCACCGCTCGGCGGGCCGGTCGAACAGGTCGCGGCCCTTCGCCACGATCGCCTCGCGCCTCGCGGCTTGGAGTGGGTAGGCGACAGAGGGGAGAGCGGGGCCGGCGGCCGACCGCTCAAGCCAAGCGGCCTCGGCGTCGGCGGAGGCGCGGAAGTAGTCGCGGGTGACCGGGTACTCGGGGATCCCGGGGAAGTCGTAGAACGCCAGGGCGAAGCTCCGCGCCGCGGGCTTCAGGTCGAGTTGCGTGGTGATGCCGTAGCCGCCGACCGGGATCGCCACCTTGTCGAAGCTGTCCGGCGTGCCGATCAGCAGCCCGGCGGAGCCGTCGCCCGGGCGCTTCTCGGTGGTGTCCTCGTAGAGCACCCAGCGCTCCTTGGCAGGGTCGAGGCCGAGCTGCCGGCCGGCGGGGACGGTGCGCGTCGCGGTGGTAACGCAGCGGTTGCGCGGCTCGGCGAAGCCGGTGGGGTAGCAGGTGAGCACCATCCAGCTCCGTTTGATCTCCACCTTGGGCTCGTAGCGGGCGAGCATGAGCAGCTTGTCGCCGCCGTCGGGCAGGGCGAAGCGGAGGTGAGCGGTGACCTTCGGGGTGTCCCAGGTGTACTGGACCATGGCGTCGGCGCCGCCGTCGCGGATCACCTGCATCGTCGCCGGGCGGTTGTGGAGCGACTCGTCGTCGAAGCGCCAGTTGAAGAAGGCCTGGAAGTACCAGTTGGCGTTGGACGGCTCGGTCATGCCGAGGGTGGTCTGCTGGCCGGTCCAGGCCCACCAATGCGAACGGCACTCGCCGGGCTTGTCCGCGTCGCGGATGATGTCGTAGGGGAGGGTGTAGAGAGCCAGCTCGTTGGCGAAGGTGACGCTCTGCACGAACCGCTGCCCGCCGTACTCGTTGGTCAGCTTCGGATCGCTGACCGAGAGGTGGACGGTGGCGTGGGCGGCGGCGGAGAGCGCAACGGCCAGGAGGAGGCCCAGAGCCGATCGGGGGAGTGGGTGCATGGCGTTCTCGACGGCACACCGGCACGGATCTGATTGCGCAAGGTCCGGCGGATCCCTGCACCTGGCCGGGCGCAGGCATCAGGCACGGCACTGCAAGGACTTGACAGCGGCGGCGAGCTCCCCAAGAGGTTGCACCTGGGCATGCGGCCTCGAGATTCGTTATGATCGTTCCAAAGGGTTGCACCCGGGCATGCGGCCTCAGGAGTGGCCGTTGTCGTCTTGGGGAGGGGAGCCATGGGAAAAGCCAGCAAGCTGACCGGACGCGAACGAGACCTCCTGATCGCGTGGTACCACGCAGCCGGGCTTTCCGGCACCCGGATCGCCGAGCTGCTGCACGTGGACGCGTCGGAGGTCAGTCGGCGGCTCGGCGTACTGCGGGACGCCCACGAGTTGACGGCGCCGCGCCTCAACATCAGTCTGACCGAACGGCTGCAGGTCGCGGCACTCGCACGCAACGTGGACCTGGAGCGCGACCTGGCCGGTGAGCTTGGGATGACGTCCGGCGACCGCCTGTGGGTGGTGCCGGCGGAGCCTCTCGGCGACCCGGAAACACACCTCGACGTCGTGGCACGCCAGGCGGCTGTGAAGCTGCTCGACTACCTTCTGGACCGGGCCCGGATGGGCAAGCGCGTGACCATCGGCGTGAGCTGGGGACGTACAGTCTACCACGTGGTCGATGAGGTCGGCCGCCTCGTGGACGGGCTTCCCCAGGAACAACGGTCGTTGCTGAGGGAATCGTGTCAGGTGTTCCACCTGGCCGGCGACACCCGATTCTCCAAGGCGGCGGAAGAGCACGGCACGACGACCTTGCGCCACTGGGCCAGCGCCGTGGCGGCCGCCCTGGCCAAGGCGCTCGGCGAGTGCGCATGCACGCGGTTCGACCTCCCGGGTTGGCTGCCGGTGGGTGTGGACGACGGCGTCGACACCCTAGGACAGCGGCGGGAGCAGGTCCTCGCCACCTTCAACCTCTACCCGGCATTCCAGGAGGTCTATCGTGCAGGCGGATTGCTCGAATCGGCCGATGTCCTCATCAGCAGCGTGGGCGCGATCGACCACTTGCGAGAGCAGTTGGAGTCCACGGAGCGACTGCCCGGGACCGTTGGCCCCCGGTCTTTGATGCGGACCATGTTCGAGCGCGACGTGGTGGGCGACATCGCGGGAGTAATGTTGCCGCGGGGCGGCTATTGCGCCGGCTCACCCGGCCCGCCGGGCCTGGCGCTCAGCTTCATTGGCGCGGAGCTCAGGACCTTGCAGGCCGTCGCCCAGTCGGCGGGCAGGGACGGCCGCATGGGGGTTCTGGCGGTGGCTTCCGGTGCCACCAAAGCTCCGGCCGTGCTGGCCGCAGCGAAGAGCGGCGTGGTGAGCCACTGCGTGGTGGACCTGCTCCTCGCCGAAGCCATGCTCAAGGCCATACCCAGCGACGGCGTTGCACCGGCCGGCGCAGCAAGTTCAAGCGGGAGAGCACTCTGATGACTACTCGACCAAGGCGGCGCACCGGCCCTCAGCTCATCCGGGCCTTCTACCGCGGCGACTCCGACGCGATGGGCGAGCTCCTGCAACGCTACGGCTGGACGCTGTGGCTGTGTGCGCGCCGAATCCTCAACGCTCAGGTCGCCGCCGCCGCGGATGTGGCCTGGGACGTGGTTCAGCAGACCATGCTCCGCGTGGCCGGGACCGCCGGCCGCCCGACGGCCTGGCGCTCCGGCGGGGCGCCGTTCCGGGTCTGGCTGATCCGGATCTGCAAGCGCGAGGCACTGACGGAGCTGGCGCGCGCCTGTCACTGGCGCGAGGTGCCTCAGTCGGTCCTCGACCCCGACGGGAAGACCGACCCGCTGGAGCTCGCTGCCTCCGCTGCGGATAGCGCCGCGCCCGCGCTCGACCGAGACCTTGTCGCGGTGATCCTGGCCTGCGTTGACGAGTTGCCTGAGAAGAGCCGCACGCTGGTGCTCGGCCGCTATCGCGACGGCCTCCGCCTCGTCGACCTGGCCGCCAAGAGTGAGGTCGACGTGTCCACCATCCACCGGCGGCTCGACAGGGCGATCGACACCGTCCGCGGCCGGCTCGCCGCGCAGGGCGTCGACGTGGGCCGCCGGCCGACGCCGAGGACCCGGAAGCGCTGAAGGACCCGTTCCTCGCGGGCGCACGCGGTCGTCGTCGGCCGTCCCGCCTCAACGCCGCCCGCTCGCCAAGTGGAGCGCGGTCTCCGCTAGGCTCACGTTGGTGACCCCGCCCGCGCGCCGCACCCGCCCGGCGCAAGCGGCGTGACACGGGACGCGAAGCCATTCCTTCAGATTCGTCGGGTTTCGACACGAAGGGGTGGACGGACAAACCGAGAAGAAGACATGCAGGTGATTTGTGGGCGGCTTGGTGGAGCCGTCCGCGCGGGGATGGGTGGGTCCGCTAGCAGGAGTGATGGACATGGCGAGCTCGCGCCGAGTGTCGTTTGCGCTGATCGGTGCCTTCGTGGTTGGCGGCTCCGGGGCCTTCCTCGGGTGTGGCGGCCACAGCGGGCTGCCGGGTCCGACCCGCACCCTGACCGGAGTGGTGAACGAGCCGACGTTCACGGTGGGCGCCAATGAGCGGGTCGAGTGCGTGGGCGACGTGACCGTCAACTGCGGCACAGCGGATGTCGCCGGCCGGCTGTTTTCGCGGGCACAGACCCAGCCCGGAGCGGACGGATCCTCGATCACGATCAACGCCACGGGCGACGTCAATGTGAGCGGCCGGATCGAGACGGGAAGCGGCGTCAACGGGGGCGCCAACGGCGTTGGCGGCGACGGCGGCGACGCGACCATCGCGTCCAGCGGCGGCTCGGTGACCCTCGGCACTGCGCCGGGCACGAGCCGCCGCCGGCAGGACGAGCCGGGCGGCCTGCACGCGGGGAACGGTGGCGACGGGGGCGATGGCACGCTCGGCGGAGCCGGCGGGGCAGGCGGGTCGATCCGCCTGGCTGCCGCCAACGGTACACTGACCATCCACCAGAGCCCGGGGCTCGTCCAGGTGGGGAACGGCGGGGACGGCGGGCGTGGTGTGGTCGGCGGGCAGGACCTCCTGACGTTCACACCGCCCGCGACCCTCCCGAACGGAGGCGGCGATTCCGGCGGCGTGAGCGCCGCGTGGGGCACGGTGGTGGGGGCTGAGGTGGCCGAGGACCCGGCCGCCACGCCGCCCAAGGTGATCCTGCTCGACGAGGGCGTGGCGACGGGCGGAGACGGTGGCGACGCGGGCGCCTTCTACCTGGGCGTCGATCCGGTGACCGACGCGTCGACGTGGCCCGCGCAGGCGCGGGCGGCCGGCCGGGCCGTGCCGGCGGCGGTGGAGGTGGTGGGCTCCGATGGCGGCGAGGGCTGGTGGACTGGTGGGCAAGGGTCGAGCGTCAACGTCTCCTACGCGGGCGCTGCGCTGCCAGCGGGCACGGCGGGCACCGAGGTGACGGCCACCGGTGGCAAGGGCGGCGATGCTGTTGCGGGAGCGCTGGATCTGATCCTCGGCGGTGGGATGCGAGGCGGAAACGGCGGCGCGGCGAACGCGGCCGGCGGCCATGGTGCTGCCGGGGATGGGTGCGGCGCCGTCGGCGGCACGGGCGGCAAGGCCACCGCCGTCGGCGGCGAGGGCGGGCGGGCCCGCGTCTTTGATTCCTCGAAGGACAACTGGTTCCCGGGCAACGGCGGCGCGGCCGCGGCGCGCGGCGGCCAGGGCGGCAGCGGCGGCGCCTGCTGCAATCCGCCCGGCCCCGCCGGCCTTGGCGGAGGCGGAGGAGACGCAAACGCCCGGGGCGGAGACGGCGGCAGCGCGTTCCCGCGCGATGCACAGCGCCAGGGTGCGGGCGGCGACGCGACCGCGGTAGCGGGCAACGGTGGCGGCGGTGGGGATGGATCGCCTCCCGGCACGGGCGGCGGCGGCGGCCAAGCGGTCGCTACTGCCGGCCAGAGCGAGCGACTACCCGGAACCGTGAAGCAGCAGCAGGACGGAGCGAACGGCGGCGGCGGCGTGGACTGCACGCCCCCTCCGCAGGGCACCAGGTTCGACGTGTTGGTCAAGGCCGGTGGCACCGACATTGACTCCTACACCCTCAAGCTCCTCAGCTCGTTCTTCCAGATCCAAGACGGCCGCCAGGCCCCGACCGTCCTTGGCGGGCCGATCAACCAGCTCGACCCACGCGCCTTCTGCACCAACCGCTCGGGCACCCGCCTCTACATCGCGCGCATCCAGTCGCCGCTGTGGGTCTACAGCGACTTCCAGACCGGCGGCGACCGCGCCCCGTCGTTCATGCTCAGTCTGGACGGCACCGACGCCGGGCCCGGCAACTTCACCAACGTGGCGCTGGACGAGCAGCAGGATGTGCTCTACGCCGTCGATTTCAGGCAGCTCTGCGCCTGGGACAGCATCTCCACGACCCAGGCCAACCGCCCGCCCGACCGCATCCTGGCGGTGCCGGACGACCAGCATGGCGCCATCGAGCAGCTCGTCGCGGGCGGCTCGAGGAACCTGCTGTTCCTCACACGGAGCCAGACGAACGGCCCGGCGGACCTGTTCGTCTTCACCGGCGTGAGCACGGCCAACGGCGACGTCGCGCCCGCCCACACCGTCACCGGGCTGGCCGGCAGCGGAGGCCAGATCCGCGCCCTGGCCTACGACGACCAAAGGGACATCCTCTACGCCGGGCGCTGGTTCGGCGTCAACCAGGGCGCCGTGGCGGTGGTGACAGACGCCTCCACGGCCGAGGGCGACCTGACCGGGCGGGTCGTGACCGGGACCAACACCCAGTTGACCAGCATCCCGTCTTCGCTGGCCGTCTTCCCGGACCTAGACCTGCTCTTTGCCGGTGTGGCGAGCGGGCCGATCAACGCCTACCGCAACGCCAGCACCTTGGACGGCAACGTGACGCCCGACCAGAGTTCGTCGAGCCTGGCATTGCTGAGCCGAATGGCGGTGTGGCAGAGCCCGTAGCGGCGGTGCCGGCCCTTACCGCCGCTCCACCACCGAGTACAGCGCGTCTTCCGGCAGCTTGACGCTGGTCACCCCGCCCGCGCTCCGCACCTCAGCGGCCCGGCCGGTGGCGTAGCCGTTCTCGTCCAGCGCCTGTGCGGAGGCCGTCCCGCCGCCGGTCAGCCTGAACCGCAGCGTCGCCGCGACCTTCCGCACCGACCAGGGCGCCGCGCCGAGGCTCGTGATCCTACCCGCGTCCGCGCGCCAGCCGTAGGGCTGCTCCTCGGTCACCGCCTGCACCAGGATCCGCCGCGACTCTGCCAGCGGCCGGTCGTCGAGGGTGATCGCCTGGATCGCCGCGTAGTCGTTGGTGCAGTCGATGCCGATGGTGCTCAGCTCGATGGCGCCGGCCTGGCGCAGGTTGCCCGCCGCGCCCTGACTCCGCGGCGTGTCCACCGTCGCCAGCCCGCGGCCCCAGTCCCAGGCCAACTCGCCGGTCACGCTCCGCACCACCTTCGCGTTGCGGTCGATCAGCCGGCTCAGGTCGCGGCGCTTGGATTGCGCGGGGTCGTCGCCCAGCCGGCGGAGCACCGGTCCGGCGTAGAAGCTGAGCGGATCGAAACCCGTCACCGCGCCGCCCACCGTGCCGCCCGGCGGCACGTCGGCCGCGCGCAGGTCGTCCAGCGCCGCGGGCGTGCCGATCCCCGAGCCCCGCATCGCGAAGAGGTCGTCCAGCTTGAGCACCTGGTCGATCACCGGCTCGCCCTCGCGCACGTCGCCGCGGCGATACTGCAGCGCCGCCGCGGGGAACGCCCCGGCCACCGTGGGGCAGCCGACGGGGAACTTGCTGATCGAGGTGTCGGCCAGGAAGCTGGAGCCCACCGCGAACCAGAAGAACCCGTCCACGCCCTGCAGAGCCCCGTAGGCGGAGCCCAGGAAGCACCCGTCGGCGCGGAAGCGGTTCGGGTTGGTCCAGCCGATCTCCGAGATGATGTGCGGCCGGTCGGTGTACTGCGCAAACTGCAGCGGCAGCCGCTCGGGCACGGTCAGGCCACACAGGTCCTGCCAGGTCTGGCCGACGCGCACCGCGTACCCTGCGCCGTCGCCCTTGTGCTCGCCGCCAAAGTAGCCGTGGCGGTCGATCACGTCGCCCGCGGCGTAGGTGTAGCGCTCGAGGGCGTCGAGCATGGACGGGTCGGTGACCTGCCAGTTGCCGGGCGAGACGAGGCACGTCGCCCCCAGGTCGTCGCGGATCAGGTGGATCGAATCCAGGTAGAACTGCCGCTGCAGCTCGGCGAGGAAGCGCACCTGCTCGCCGATGCGGCGGACCTTGTCGGGCGCGCCGGCCTTCATCCCGTCGCGGGTCATGTGCCAGGCGTCGTAGATCCCCGCCACGCCGGCGGCGGGATCGTCGTCCTGCAGTCGCGCGCCGGGCCACTGCGCCAGCGCCTGCTGCAGGCTGCCGAAGCGCTTCGCCAGCCAGCCGCCGTAGAGCTTCTCCAGCATCAGCCATTGCGCCGGCGGGAGCATCTGGCGGTTGAAGGTCCAGAAGAAGAAGCTGTCCTCGTTCTGGATCTCGAGGATCGCCAGCGCCGGCTCTTTGGCGAGGGTCACGCCGCTGTAGGGGTTCGGGTGGGTCAGGATGGCGCGGGTCCAGTCGCGGTGGATCTGCTGCATCCGCGGGTTGAAGAAGAGCAAGGCGAAGGGCACCTTGTTCTGGATCTGGTCGTAGCCCTCCAGGCCGAACTCGGGCCGGACGTTGAACCAGAGCGGGAAGTAGTAGCTGACGAAGGTGTAGATGCCCTGCTTCTTCAGGGCGGTGAGGAAGTAGCAGAGCTTGTCGAGCCTGGCCGGATCGGCCGCGAACCCGCCGCCGCCTTCGCGGAACACGGCGCCGTGCACGCGGACCATGTTGACGCCGAGCTTGGCCAGCTTGCGCGCCAGGTAGTCCACGGAGTCGTGGTCCTGCTCGACCAGGTTGTAGCCGCAGTTGACGGCCCAGAAGCGCACCGGCCGGCCATCGCCGAGGGCGAACCGCCCGCCGTCGCAGCGGACCGTGCCCCTCTCGCCGGCGACGGCCTCGTTCAGACTGCGCAGGTCGAGCACGGCGTCGCCACCGAACGCGTCGAGCGCCGGCTCCCAGGCGAAACAGCCCGGCTCGGCCTTCCCCGACCGCTCGTCGGGCTTGACCCTCCCGCTGGGCTTGAACGGCCCGGGGATCAGCAGGAAGCAGTCGAAGCAGGCCGTTTGCTCCTCGCCTACGGCGGCCAGCAGGCGCAGCTCGAAGGGGTGCGTGCCGGCGGTCAGGTCGACCTTGCCCAGGTAGACCCAGTTGGCGTTGACGAACTGCTTGAGCGGGGTGTCGTCGGCCAGGGCGCAGTCGCGGCCGCAGGTCTGCCAGTCCTGCTGGTCGAACCGCCAGCGGAACGGCCCGTGGTGCCAGAACTTGCGGGTCCACAGGTTGTAGGCGCCGGCGCGCGGGACGTCCACGTCGTAGGTGGCGAAGGCCTCGTCGCCGGTGCGCTTGCCCTCGCAAGACAGCCAGTCGCCCGCGGAGAGCTGGTCGCGGGTGTCGGGGAAGGTGCCGGGCGAGAACCAGGTCTGGCGCGGGAAGTTGGTGCGGGTGGTGCGCTCGCCTTCCCACCATACATACGCCTTGCCGGGCGCGGCCGGCGCGGCGGGGGCCACCTGCGACGAGGGTGGTTCGGCGGGGGACGGCGGAGTCCTACGTGGCGGTGGGGCGGGAGCCGAGCCCCCTTCACCATCGCCAACCCTCCTCAAAGCCCACCGCGGGCTCCACGCCGCACCAGGTCAGCGCGTGCGCCCGCGCCGCGCGCCGCACGTCGAACACGCCCGCCGCTACCCGCGCCGCCAGCCGGCCCATGTCCGGCGTCGCGTCCGCCAGCGCCGCGAGGTAATCGTTCGGGTCGTCACCCCGCAGGATGAACCCCGTCAAGCCCTCATCGAGCGCCTCGGCCACGCCGCCCGCCTGGTGCACCACGCAGGGCAGGCCGCCGGCCATCGCCTCCAACAGCGCCAACGACATCCCCTCCGAGTGCGACGTGCTCAGGTAGGCGTCGCAGGCGGCCACGAGGGGCGGCATCTCCCACGGCTGCACCTGGTCGAGCCACCGCACGTTCGGCTGCGCCGCGACCCAGGCGTTCCACTCCTCGCGGTACTTCGCCTCGCCCGCCCAGCCTGACCACAGGCTGCCACAGAGCACGAACCGCCACTCGTCCGGCGCCTGCTCCACGACGGCCCGCAGCACGCCGACGCGCTTCTCCTTCGCCATCAGCCGGCCGCTCCACAAGATCGTTCTGCAGCCGTCGAGGAGGCTGAGCTTGTCGCGCATCTCGTCGCGCCAACAGTGCGCCCGGCGGAACGCCGCGCTGTCCACCGGCGACCACACGACGGCCGCCTTGTCCGCGAGGTGCGGGTTGGCTCGGATCACGTCCCGGCTCACCGCGAGGATCCGCTCAGCCCGCGTGAAGCCCCAGTCGCCGGGGTCGAGTCCGGTGCCGCGGAGCCGCGTGCCCTGCGCGTGGGCACAGACCAGCTTCGCCCGTTCGCACACCGGGCCGGTGAGCAGCACCGCCTGCCAGTCGGTATCGATCACGTCCGGCTTCAGCTCGCGCACCGTCGCCTCGAACCAGGGCGCCAGCTCGGCTTCGGCCGGCTTGACGCGCACCTCGATACCATGCTCCCGCGCCCACGTTGCCATCGGCGCGTCCGCGCCGCAGACGAGCACCGGCCGCACCAGCCGCCGGTCCACCGCTGCGGCGACCTGCGTCAACGCCCACTGCGCGCCGCCGGCGTACAGCCCGCCCGAGAGGATCGCCACCGTCCGCGGGCGCTTGGCCTTGGCCGCCAGCAGGTCGTGCTGCACCAGGCGCCGGCTCTCGCCGACCCGGTACTCACAGGCGCGGAACAGCACCCGGCCGCGAGGCGTGCTGCCAACCGTGCCGGCGCCGCTGTTGCTGCCCTCGTGGATGCGGTAGCGCACCAGCGGCTGGGGGAGCCACACCAGCGCCTTTCGCTTGTCGGGCGCGGTGGCAAGGAGCAGCCGCCAGCGGGCGCCGTCCTCGGCGGTGAAGAAGTCGGCCAGGTCCCATCCGCCTCCGCCTCCCTCCCCGCCCGCGGGGAGGGCCGGGGAGGGGGCCGGGTCGGGGTCCCGCCGCCACATGCAGGTCGGCCCGGCCAGCAGGTTGTGCTGGTAGGCCAAGAGCTTCTGCACCGCCTGCTCCGGCCGTTGGTTTGTCAAGTGCATCAGGTCCGTGGTCTGGATCCACTCGACCTCCGGGTGGCCGAGCACTTCCATGTGCCCGGCGCAGAGCACGGCTTCCGGGTGCGCCCGGAGCGCGTCTACCTGCGCGGCGAGACTGCCGGGCGTGAGGATGTCGTCGGCGTCGTGGGCGCGAACGAACTCGCCGCGAGCGTGGAGAAGGCCGGCTTGGAGCGCGCCGCCGGCGCCGTGGTTGTAGGGCAGGCGGAGCAGGCCGAGGCGATGGCCCTGGTAGTGCAAGCAGGGCGGTTCGGAGGCATCATCGACCACGATGACTTCGACCGTCACGCCGGACTGCGCCTGTACGCTCCCCACCGCCGCGTCCAGCCACTCATGCGGCTCGTTGTGATAGCGGATGATGACGCTCACCTCGGGCCGGTCGCAGGTCGGCGGGAACCACTGTCGGCCGGGCGGCGTGCCGGTGGGCGTGCGGTACGGCCAGGCGGCGTTGGGCACCGCACGGTAGGGCTGCGAGTGCACCGCGGATCCGCCCCCCTCCCCGTTGACGGGGAGGGCCGGGGTGGGGGCTCGCGGCCGGCGGCGTTGCGCCCGCGTGCTCATCAGGTGGTCACCTCCATGTAGAACTTGATCCAGGCCAGCGTGAAGACGTTCGATCCGTAGCCGCTGTAGCAGCCGAAGAGGTCGAAGTAGAGCGCCATGATGGTGCCCGCCGTGGCGGTCACCAGGTCGGTGTCCGGGATCGCCGTCTCCGCCAGCGAGCCGCCGCTGGCGAGCGTGTAGGTATCGATCTCCGTGCCGTCGATGTAGAGCGTGACGGTGCTGTCCGGCGCCGTGCCGCTGGCGGCGGTGACCGGGCCGATGCCGGTGGTCTTCCACGCCGAGAAGTTGTCGGGCACGCGGAAGAGGACCTGCGCCTGCGCGTTGCCGTCTTCGGCGATCACGTAGACGTTGTAGGTGTGCGCCGCGCCGGGCTCGCAGGTGACGACGGCGCCGGGGTCGTCCCACGCCACGCCGGGATATTCGGGGTCGAGGCGGACGGTGCAGTCCTGCACGGTGCCGCCACCGGGCGGCCACGCGATGAACGACCCCGGCTCGGGCGTCCAGGAGGTGAAGGCCGAGTCGCTGACGGCGCCCGTGCCGAGGAGGAGCGCGTGGGGCGGGGCGGGGTCGGCGGCGTCCTGAGCGACGAACAGCACCTGGGTCGCGCCGCCCTCGGCGGCCGCGGGCGAGACGCCGGCCATGGCCTGCACCACGGCATACAGTGCCGCGGGCGAGGCGTTCGCCGCGCCGAACGTGATCGCCACCTGCCCGGCGCACTTGAAGAACCAAGCCTCCCCGGCGTCGTCGTTGACCACCAGGGTGACGGCCGGGTAGAGCGTGCCGGAGCCGCCGAAGTCGTCGAGCTCGTGGGCGCCGCCGGCGTAGATGCCCGGGCCGCCGAACAGCTCGGCGGCGACCTTGGCCAGGGCGATCCGGGCCTTGACGTTCTGGTTGTAGTGCGCGGCGGGGACGGTGTCGCTCCCGGCGCCGAGCAGGCTGAGGCCGGAGCGTTGCGAGAGTGGCATGGGTTGCCTCCTAGGCGAGCGTGTCGGCGCCGTCGAGCTCGCTGACGCCGAGCATGAACCAGCAGAGGGTGGCGTCGCCGTCGCGGCCGGTGAGGTCGGTGCCGAGGCCGGGGTCGAGCTGGCCCAGCTCGTACTGCCGGAGGAGCTGCTCGGCGGCGTCGCCGTGGACGCCGGAACGCAGCTTGAGGCGGTCCACGGCGCGGCCGGCGTCGGGCCCGCGGTCGCGCACCAGCCGGCGCTGGACCGCTCGAGTGCGCGCGGAGTCGAGGCGTGAGGTGGGTCTCATGGGGTCACCTCCGTCCACGGGCCGCCAGGATGGTCGGCGCGGTAGCGCGTCCACGCCCCGCTCGCCAGCCAGCCGCACTCCAACGACCCGTCGGGTAGCTGAGTGAGGTAGTACGGCGCGGCGATCCCCGCGGCCACGGTCACCGGCGCGGCGAACGGCGCATCGAGGCCGGCGGACCAGACCACGCGCACCTCGCCGGCCGCCTGGTTGTGCCCGATGAACGCCACGGTCCTGTCCGCTCCGACCGCGCCCGCCACGAGCCGCAGGGCCGCGCCAACCGTCTGCGGCGTGCCGGCCGTCCAGTTGGCCTCATCGCCGACCGCAGCCGTGTACCACGTCCAGGTCACGCCATCGATGAGGAGCATCCGCCACGTGCCGTCGGGCGCCGCGAACGCCAGCGCTTCGGCGGCGTCGGGCTGGTCCGCCACCTCCGTCTCAAGGCCCTCGTGATCGACGGCGATCAGCTTGTTGCGGGCGAACCTGGCGCCCAGGCAGCGGCCGGGCGGGTCCGCGGTGGCGATGGCGCCGAGGCCGGTCTCGTGGAACAGCCCGGCGAGGCGCGGATCGGCCGGATCGCCTTCGTCGTTGTAGCTCTGACCGGCGTCGGTACTCACCAGAAGCGAGTCGACGAAAGGCGCGAAGTACACCTGGCGGATCGCGTGCAGTCCATTGCCGGCCCAACCGAACGGCTGACCGCGCGTCGGAAACCAGAGGATGCCGGTATCTGTCGGGGCCGGCCAGTCGCCCGCCACAAGCCGGTGATAGACGTAGGCAGTCCAATCTAGCCAGCCGGGAGGCGCTCCGGGCGAGCCTAGCCCCGGCGAACTCACCAGGTACTCGACGCCGGCCTCGTCACGCATCAGGTTGTCGCCGGCCTCCCATCGCCCGTCGAGGTGGTCTAAGTGGCCGTCGGACACTACGGGGTCGAAGCGCGTCACTTCGCCGCGGTAGGAGATGGTGAACGAGTCCAGCCCGTCCGGGAACCAGCCCTGTCCGACCTGCCAGTATCGGACGCTAGAGTTGACGCCGAAGAGGAAGGAAGCGGTCGGCAGCTCAACAGCGAGCACTTCCGTCCCGTCCAAGGCGACCGTCGCCAGGCTCGGAGTAGCACCGCTACCGCCGTCAGAGTAGACCCGAATGGTCCGATCCGTACATGGGTACCAGATGCCCGGCGGCGTCGAGGCGCTGTACTGCCCACCGATGTGCGTGCCGTACTGCCACTTCATGCTCGCCGCCGCGAGCCCGTCATTCTCGCTGATCACGATTTCGAGCCCGTAGGCCAGGCCGGTAGCCCACACGGGGTCGCCGGCCCGAAACCAGGTCGAAAAGCCAGGATCACCCGGTTCCGCCTCCGGGGCCGCGTGGCCGTTGAGGTTGATCTCGGTGAGGAGGTTCATGCCACCAGCTCCGCCGCGTAGCTCGCGCGGCCGAGCGGGTCCGCGGCGTCGCCGTCCGCGGTGCGCTCCAGGCTGATCCCGCGCAAGATGTAGGTGGTGCCGTAGTTGGCGCCGGCGAGCTGCACCCGCTCGCCAGGGAAGGCATCCACCCGCACGCTCCGCCACTGCGCCTGGATGCGCGGCCGGCGGTGGCGGTCGAAGAGCCGGCGGCAGACGTAGTTGACCGCCTCCTGCGTCTGCAACCCCGGGTCCGCCACGATCAGCGGCCAGGCCTCGGCCACGTAGTTGCGCGCGGTGGGATCGCGCAGGCTGCCCCAGTCCACCGCGCGGGCGAGCAGCGGCCGGCCGTCGGGCCGCTGCCCGAGCACCACCACCACGTTGGCCATCTCGCTCTCGTCCAGCACCTCCTGGTAGGAGCCGGCGAGGATCACCTGCTGCGGCACGCCGGCGGCGGCGGCGGCGCTCACGGTCTCGTAGAACGTGGCGGCCACGGCGGCGGCCGGGTCGTAGGCGCGGAAGACGAAGGCCCCGTCGGAGAGCCGGAAATAGTGCAGGTGGCAGGGTCCGTAGAACTTGTCATGGAGGTCTTCGAGGATGCGGTCGAGGCTCGTGCCGGGCCGGTAGACCAGCGCGGGCGGCTCGCCGGACGGCGGCGTGGGGAAGGTGTAGTCCCACGGCTCGATGTCCACCTCGTCGTCGGTCAGGCCCGCGGCCCGCGCCACGTCGGCCAGGCAGTCGGTGAGCAGCCGGCCGTCGAACGCCGCGCCGCCCGGCCAGGTGGCCTTCCTGAACCGCTTCCATAGCCCCTCGGCGCGGAGCGTGAGGAGCCCGATCGGCGGCACGGTGTCGGCCACCACGTCCCACGAGCCGCCGTCGGTCAGGCCGCGGAAGAGGGTCACGCCGTCGACTGCGTAGCGCACGCTCAGGTTGGGCTGCACGTAGGCGGCCAGGTCGGCGTGGTCGCAGAGCACGGCGGCGGAGAACCGCTCGCGCGTCAGGTCGCCCTCGCGGCTCAGCTCCAGGCGCTTGGCCGCGACGGCGGTGAGGGCCAGTACGTCGGTACCCACGGCGCCGTCGCTTCGCCAGGTGGTGGGCACGGTGAACGCTAGGTGCGACAGGAACCAGGTCTGCTCCGCGGTGCTGGTGAAGCTGACCGACCAGCCGAGCGCCGCGCGCGCGTCCGAGCCGCTGCCGCCCGACTGCGGCCACTCCGCGCCGGACTCATCGGTGACGGACACGAACGGGGTGACCGAGGGGTCCGAGCCCACCCCGGCGATGTCCACCGTCACCGGCCGGGTGGAGCCGCCGGGGCAGACCAGGGCCGGCTCGCGCCAGAGATAGCCGATCCCCGGCCGCCACTTCACCGGGCCGCAAGCGAGGGCCAGCCGGCCGGCGCCTGAGACCTTCCAGCGGCCGGCTTGCAGTGCGTGGCGGATGGGCTCGCTCCGCTCGTCCAGCTCCTGGGGCTCGTCCGCGGTGTAGCTGTCGTCCGGCCGGGCGAGCGAGCCGGGGTCGTCGTAGACCGTGCCGAGCGCCCGGCCGGCGGCGCCGAGGGAGCCGGATCGGACCACCAGCTTGCCGCGCACTTCGTAGACGAAGACCACGTGCTCGGCCCCTTCCCAGCGGTCGGCGGTCATCCAGTCGAACTCGGCCACCGCGTCCCACACCTCGGCGCCGTCCTCGTCCACCGTCCGCCGGCTGAGCGCCGCGCGGCCGTCGCCGCCGAGGCGCAGGCTCCACACGCCGCCGAACCAGAACGCCACCGACGCGCCCGTGCCCTGGTAGGTGAGGAACCGCAGCGCCACGCCCTGGCCCCACCGCAGGTCCTCGCTCCCCTGGATCGTGAACGGGCTCTCGTGGGTGTGGGTCAGCGCCGGGCGGCGGCTCTGCCCGTCGTAGAACGGCTTGACCGGCTGCCACTCGTCGGGCTCGTCGAGGTCGCAGTCGGCGAGAGTCAGGTCGGGCACGCTCTCGGGCCGGCCCATGAAGTGACCGCCGATCTCGTCGTACCAGATGGTCGGGTCCGTGGCGCCCGGCTCCGATGGCGAGGTGAGGTGGAGCCCGCCGGTGCGGATCAGCCGCTTGACCTCAGCGGCGTTCGCCCGGCCGAAGTCGTAGGCCAGGCCGAAGCCGAGCTCGTCGACGGCGCGGCGGCCTTCCTGCAGCCAGAGCTGCTCACTCATGGGGGCTCCTAGATAGCGTCGAGCAGGCGCTCTTCATAGCGGGCCAGAGCGCTCTCGACCAGGGGCGGCACGATGCGGAGGAGCGTCTCGCCGAGCACCAGGGCCAGGCTGCGGCCGAGCTGCTGCGCGGCCGGCTCGAAGTCGGCGGACGGCCCGGCCTCGGGCCGCGCGGGCGGCGTGGCGCTCAGCCAGGCGGTGCGC
>JACPDV010000585.1 GCA_016183835.1 Armatimonadota bacterium | reverse complement strand
GGGTGACGTTGAGCTCCAGCGCGCTCTCGCCCTGGAGAATATCCCGCACGGCGGCCTCGAAGAAGGCGATGAACGTGCTCGGCTGCACCAGCGCGATGACGACCCGCTCGAGCCCGGTGCTGGAGCGCAGGTAGCGGGTGATGGTGCTGATCATCGCCCGCGCGGCGACGGTGTCGTCGATGTCGGTCTGCCCCACGCCAAAGGCCGGGAAGGCGATGGTCTTGATGTGCAGCGAGTCTGCGCGGCGGAGCACGTTGAGCGTGGCGTTGCGGATCACGGTGTCGGTGGTCAGGAGCCGGCCGCCGACCTGGTCCACCACGGCGGCGTGGAGCACGAACTTGGCCGCCAGCGAGCCGGCGTGGGTAGTCACCACCGCGCCGGGCTCGACCGGGCCGAAGGCGCGCAGGGCCTGAGCGATCTCCTCGCCGCCGCGCCGCCGGATCGCCGCCGAGACGCTCTCGCCGTCGGGGGAGTCCATCTCCAGGTCGCGATGCTCGGCGTTGACAATGGCGCCCGCCTCGGCGGTGGTGATGTCGCCCAGGTAGAGCTGGAGCATGGTGTGGCCGACGAGGTAGCTTTTGGCCAATCCGGAATCGGTCATGGCGCGGATGTCCGCAACAACCACAGGTGCCGCCCGGTGGCCACCGCGAGCCGGTCCGGCGCGGTGAAGGCCAGCCCGCCGCAGGGCTCAGGCAGATGGCAGACTTGACTCACGTCGCCGTCCTCGAGCCGCACGACGCTCACCTCGGACCCGGCGGCCAGCGCTGACAGGCCGCGGTCGGGCGAGACCGCCAGCCACTCGCCCGAGGGCGCTCCCCAACGCGCCAGGAGCGCCAGATCGCTCGCCCGCCGGCAGGCAAGCTCGCCCGCGCCGGCCGACCAGAACGCAGCTTCGCCCGCCGCGGCCAGCAGCCCGCCGGAGGCCGCCGTCACGCTCGCCAGCCGAGCGCCCGTGCTTACCTTCCAGACTGTCAGTATACCGCCGGGCGCTACGCTGGCAACCGGCTGCTCGGCGGTGATCGCCGTCTCCCCGTCCGCGTCGAGCAGGAGTCCCCGCACCTGCTCCGGCCGCACCGCCAGCCGCCCCGCCACCACGCCGGTGCGCGCGTCCATCACCACGACGCCGCCCCGCGCCACCACGGCCACCCGCCGGCCGTCGCCCGACGCCGCGGCGGGCCCGGGGAGCAGCTCGGCGGCCAGGTGCAAGGGCGCCTCCGGCCCGTCGTCCTGCTGGGCGAAGCGCACCACCCCCTCCTTGCCAAGGAGGGGGCAGGGGGAGGTCCCGGACGGCACACCGCTCGCGAGCAGGCGTGGCAAGGCGCCGAAGTCCGGCCCGAACCAGGCCGCCGGGTTGGACTGGACCTCCCCCTGCCCCCTCCTTGGCAAGGAGGGGGTGTCGACCGCGGCTCGCGCGGCGCCGCCGGCTCGCTGGAAGATCCACAACCCGTCCGGCGCGACGGCGGCCAGCCGGTCTGCCGCCAGCCAGAGCGGCGCGCCGAGCGGGCCCGGCCCTACCGACACCCGCGCCAGCGGTGTGCCCGCCCGCACATCCACTACGGCCAGCGCGTCGGCGCCCCCATCTCCGGTGACGCGCACCGCCACGCAGCGTCCGTCCGGGCTGACGGCCAACCCGTTCAGCCGCCGGCCTGGCTCCGCCAGCGCCCAGTCCGCCAGCGGCGCCGGCGGCTCCGGCCCGGCCGCTGCGGCCAGGACCGCCGCCAGCCACGCCAGGAGGGGGACGCGCATGCTCACCCGCCGCTCAGCCGGAGCGGGAGCAGGTCGCAGCGGAGCAGGTCGTCATAGGTCTCGCGCCGCACGATCACCTCCGCCCGCCCGCCGTTGGCCAGCACCATCGCGGGCCGTGGCAGCCGGTTGTAGTTGCTCGCCATGGCGTAGTTGTACGCGCCCGTGCTCTGCACCGCCAACAGGTCGCCGGCACGCGGCGACGCCAGCTTCACGTCGCTGAACAGCGTGTCGGTCTCGCAGTGCTTGCCGGCCACCGTCACCACCGTGTCCGCCGGCGCCGCGGCGCGGTTGGCGACGAAGACGTTGTACTCCGCGCCGTAGAGCGCCGGCCGCGGGTTGTCGTACAGCCCGCCGTCGACGCTGACGTAGGTGCGGACGCCGGGAATCTCCTTCACCACGCCGACGCGATAGAGGGTGGTCCCGGCGTCGCCGACGATGCTGCGCCCGGGCTCCATCAGGACCAGCGGCTCCGGCAGGCGCAGCGCGGCCAGCCGCTCGCGCAGCGCGCCCACCACGTTGGTCACGAACTCCTCGATGCTCGGCGGCTCGTGGTCGGGGAGGTAGCGGATGCCGAGACCACCGCCGAGGTTGACCTGGTCGAGCACTGCGCCGGTGTCGTCGCGCACCGCCGCCAGGAAGTCAGCCAACTGCCGCGCCGCCTCGCCGAAGGCCTGCCAGCCGAGCACCTGCGAGCCGATGTGGTTGTGGATGCCGAGCAAGTCGAGCCGGTCCAGCGCCAGGGCGTCGCGCGCGGCCCGCAGGGCGTCGCCCGACTGGATGCTCAGCCCGAACTTCGAGTCGATCTGGCCGACCTGGATCTTGGTGTGGGTCTTGGGCTTGACGTTCGGGTTGACCCGCAGCAGCACCGGCACGCGCGCACCCATCTCCTCCGCCACCGCCTGCCACTCGGGCAGCTCGGGCAACGAGTCCACCACCACCCGGCCGATCCCGCACTCGAGCGCCAGACGCATCTCCTCGCGCGATTTGTAGTTGCCGTGGAGGAGGAGCTGCTCCGGCGCCACGCCGGCGCGGAGCGCCGTCACCAGCTCGCCGCCCGAGGCCACGTCCACGCCGAAGCCCTCGGACACCACGATCCGCGCCACGGCAGTGGTGAGGAGCGCCTTGCCGGCGTACATCGGCTGGCTGCGCGGCGCCCCGGCGGCGAGCGCCACCCGGTAGGCGCGGCAGTTGCTCCGCAGGTGCGCCTCGTCGAGCACGTAGAGCGGCGTGCCGAAGCGCGCGGCGAGATCGACCGTGTCACAGCCGCCGATCGTCAGGTGGCCGTTGTCCGCGATGCGCTGGGTGCCGAGCTCCATCATCGAGCGCCGCCTCCGAGGTGAACCAGGATTATAGCGGTGGGGGACGCCCCCAGCAAGCCTCTCCACGCCCGGCCCTGAAGGGCCGGCTGGCACAACGAGGGCCGCGAAGGCGGCCTTTGTCTTCCCAGACGGTCGTTCACGGCCGGTACGTCTCGGCGACCGGGTTGGGAGCCGGAGCCGCCGGTCTTGACAGCAACCGACCTCCGGCGGTATCCCTGAGGCGGGAGCCGAGATTGCGCTACTTGACGGTCGGCGAAGCGGCGGCTGAGCTGCGCCTGAGCGTGCCGACTATCAAGCGCTACCTCTACGAGGGCAAGCTGCAATCCACCAAGCTCCCGGGCGGGCAGCACCGCATCCCCGAGACCGAGATCCAGCGTGTGCTCAACCCGGAGGACACCGCCGAGCCCCCGGTCGACCCGGTGGACCGCCTGGGCGTGCTCGAGACCTGGGCCACCGAGCTGCAGACCGAGGTGGAGTGGCTCCACGCCACGGTG
>JACPDV010000584.1 GCA_016183835.1 Armatimonadota bacterium | reverse complement strand
GCCGACACGACTCGCAGGGCGGCGGAACAGATCGATGGCGGGGTTTATCTGGGCGGTCTGGCCTGCCTGCTTCAGTCCAAGACAGGCAACCAGGTCGACTACGAGCCGATCGCCGTGCTTGCCAACCAGTTGCGACGTAGGCCCTCGAGTGTCGTCGGGGCCGTGTTCAGCCTCCATGACTTCACTCCGGCCGCGCTGACGTTGGCGAGGTTCACCGCTCCGCAGACCGTGCTGCTCTGGCAAGGGGCGGAGTTCGCCCTAGCGCTCCGGAACTCCGTGTGCGTCGCTGGGCTTGTCTGGAAATACAGACAGGCGATCGAGCTTGGGATTCCGGACGCCAGCCTGAGCGACTTCGACGACATCACAGACCTTCGGCGGCTGAATCCGGTGGGAGGACTATGAGTCAGGCATGCACCGTGGTGGTTGAGGGCATTACCGACCGCTTGCTGCTGGAACGTCTGCTCGAAGAGGAGCTCGCGAGCGGCCTGATCCGACGGATCGTCGAGGCCGGCGGTCGTTCCGCCGCCGAGTCGTTGGGTCGTACGGTCTTGGCGGTCCGGCGCCAGCCCGTGGTTGTGGTGATGGACGCAGACTCGACCGACCAGGAGGCGATCGCCGCGCGGCGGTCCTACCTGGAGAGCGCCCTGGCGATGGTTGGTCCGCCACCGCTGTGGCGAGTGGTGCTCGCGGTGCCGGTGCTTGAGGCATGCCTTCTCGACCATCCCGACGTCGCCGCTGACCTACTGGGGCATGCACTCTCACCTTCGGAGCTCGAGCTTGCAGAGGAGGCGCCGACACTACTGCTGTCCCGGGCCGGGGTCCGCAAGCCGGCCATTCGGGATCTGGTGGCGCGACTGGACGACGGACAGGTTCGCGCCTTGCGCGGCACACGGTTGATCGCCGAGGTGGTCGCTGCGGTGCGGGACCTAGCGCAGCCGCTGGTTGCGTAGGCCCTGCACGCCGAGATCCCCGCTCTAGAACCCAGGCCGGTCGCGATGCCCACCCCACCCTACCTCTACGACCGCCACACCTGGCCCCAGCTCCGCGAGCGCGCCGCGGAAGTGCCGCAGCCGGTAGTGATCCTCACCATCGGCAGCGTCGAGCAACACGGCCCCCACCTCCCGCTCGACGTGGACAACCTCCTCATCCGCCGCATCGTCGAGCTCGCCGCCGAGCAGATCCCCGACCGCGTGCTGCTCCTCCCGCACCTCCCTTACGGCTTCGAGGAGCATCACCTCGACTTCCCCGGCACCGTCAGCATCACCAACCATACGCTCGAGAACTTCGTCTACGAGCTGCTCCGCAGCGTCACCCACCACGGCTTCCGCCGCCTCCTCATCGCCGACGGCCACGGCAGCAACATGCCCATCCTCAACTACGCCGCTCGCCGCGTCACCCTCGACACGCCGGCGCTCTGCGGCGCGTTCATCTGGGCCGCCCTGATTGCCGATGTGATGCGCGAGGAGCGCGAGAGCCCCTTCCCCGGCGGCGTGGCGCACGCCTGCGAGCTCGAGACCTCCGCCTACCTCCACCTCGACCCCGGCGCCGTGGACATGAACCTGGCCGTGCGCGACATGCACGAGTATCCCAGCGAGTTCCACTGGCAGGACCTGAGCGCCGGCGCGCCGCTGCAGTTCATGGACTTTTTCAGCCGCATCAGCCACACCGGGATCACCGGCGACCCGACCACCGCCAGCGCCGAGAAAGGCCGCAGGTGGGTCGGTCTGGCCGTGGACCGCCTGGTGAAACTGATCGTCGAGTTCCAGGGCTGGGCGGACCGGCCGCGCGTAGACCACCACTGACGGCGGCGGCGGAGCTCGACGCCAAAATGTCGCGAGGAGGTACCCGCACAATGAGCGCTCCGGTCGCCGCCGAGCTTCTCACGGCCGAGCAGTTCCTCCAGCGTGATGACGATGACCGCTGTGAGCTGATCGACGGGGAGGTGGTCCTCATGGTCGCGCCCAATGCCGCCCACGGCGGCCTCGCGACTCGGTTCGCATCTCGGCTCGACACCTGGGCCGAGACGACCGGCCTTGGCCGAGTGGTCACCGAGAGCGGCTTCATCCTGGCCCGCTCGCCCGACACGGTGCGCTCGCCCGACGTGGCCTTCGTCTCGCGCGAACGGCACGCCGGACCCTTGCCGGCGTCGTTCCTCGAGCTCGCTCCCGACCTGGTGGTCGAGGTCATGTCGCCCAGCGACCGGCCGGCCAAGACCCTTCAGAAGGTCGGCGAGTGGATCGCCGCCGGTACCGCCATCGTGCTGGTGGTAATGCCCGAGACTCGTGGCATTCGGCCGTTCGGCGCCGACGGCGGAGTGACCACCCTCGGCCTCGGCGACACGCTGGTCTGCGATGACATCCTGCCCGACTTCGCCCTGCCGCTCGGCGACCTGTTCGCGGTCCTTGACTGAGCCGGCTAGATCGTCACCGCCTCGCCCGACTCCGCGCTCTCCACCGCCGCCACCGCCATGCGCACCTACTTGAGGTTGTCCCGTCCGTTGGTCAGGGGTTCGCGGCCCGCCTGCACCGCGCGCATCAGCTCGCCCATGCTCCCGCCGAACGCCTCGGGGAACCAGCTCCCCTGGATGCGGTACACCACCTTCTCCAGCGGCGAGTCGGCCTGTGTCACCACCACCTCGTTGTAGCCCATCTTCAGCGACCCGGCGGTGCCGTCCAGGTACCAGTCGTAGCCGTACAGCTCCGGGGTGCGGACGATGTTGTTGAAGTAGCTGACGGCCATGATCTCGAGGCTCGGCTCGAACTCGCAGGCGATGCAGTGGCACATCGGCGACACCGCGTGCTGCCCCGGCACCCACGTGGCCACCGCCTTCACCCGCAACGGCGTGGCGCCGGCGAAGTGGCGGATCAGGTCGAGGTAGTGCACCCCGTGGTCGACGATGTTGGCGTTCTCGAGGGCGGTGAACCAGCTCCCGGCCACATCCTGCGACTGCCGGTGGAAGTGGGTGATGCAGTAGACGTGGCCCAGCACGCCGCGCTCGAGGAGGAGCTTGACCGCGCGGTGCGACGGCGCCCAGCGGGCCTGCTGGTTGACCATGAAGACGATCCCCGCCTGCTCGCACAGTGCGACCATCCGCTCCGCGTCGGCGTAGCGCATGGCGAGCGGCTTCTGGCTGAGGATCCCGCGCAGCCCCGGCGGGCGTGCGGCGACGATCTGCTCGACCACCGCGAGCCGCTGGTGACCGTGGACGGCGAGATCGAGGATGTCGTAGTCGTTCCGGGCCAGGAACTCGGCCAAGTCGACGGTGCCCCAGGGGATGCCGAAGCCGTCGAGCGCGGCCCGGAGGGAGTCCGGGTTCAGGTCGCAGGCGGCGGTGACGCGGTAGCCGAAGTCGCGGTAGGCGCGGAGATGGGCGTTGCGCGCGATGTTGCCGCAGCCAAGGATGCCGATGCGGAGGGTGGCGTCGGGCGGCGGCGCGGGGCGGTAGTCGGCGGGGGTCAGTTGCAGGTCGGTCATGGTGCGGGTCCCCGGGTCGATTCGGCCACGGCCGGTTGGCCGCGCGGCGGGGCGATCCTGCCGCCGCCCGGGGCGCCCGGCGGAGGGTTCCGAGGCGTGGTTGACGGTTGACACTTCGTCGCCGGCCGGGGTATCATCACCCATCGTGGCTGACCGACCACGACGTCCGACAGCGGCTGCGTGAACTGCTCTACCCCGCTGCACGCCGCGGGTTCCCTTCTCCGGCCGGGCGCCCTCTCGGTAAGTCGTCGCGACGGCATGGTTGGCGTTCGGCCGGCCCAATGAGGGAGCACGTCATGGCTTCGAGCGTCGCCCAGGCGGAACTCAGGCGGGAGAAGGCCTGGACCCTGGCCTGTTTCCTGGTCTTCCTGGGTTCCTTCTGCATCGTCTTTCGACCCATTCGCCTCATCGCCGAGGAGAAGTTCGTCGACGTGTTCTTCGTCTACCGCTACGAGAAGGCCTTCGGGCCCGGCGAGCGGCAGAAGGACTCGCTCAAGGACCAGCTTCTCCAGCGGCTGACCAAGGACAAGGTCGCCGTCGAGGCTAACGTCACCTTCCCCACCACCACCGAGCTGAAGGTCCGTGTGCCGCTCCAGACTCGCGAGGAGGCCGGTGACTCGGACACCAAGATCCAGAAGATCCTCGACGAGATGGTGAAGGAGAACGGCAAACGGATCGAGAGCCAGAGCGATCTCAGCGGCTTCCCCGATCGCGAGCTCTACCGCCTCGGGCGAATCGGGTTCTACCGGCCGAAAGTGCACCTCAAGCTGGGGCTGGATCTGCAGGGCGGCGTGCACCTGGTGCTCAAGGCCCGCACGCAGAACGTCGAGTTCGAGTACAAGCTGGCCGACAACGCCGTCGACCTGATCGCGGCGCTCGACGCTGCCGACAAGGCCGACGGCGCCGCCAAGCCAGCGTCAGCCCCTACGACTTCCGCTGCACCCGCCACCCCGGCCGAGAAGCCCGCAGCAGCCACCACGGCGCCGGCAACGCCGGCCGCCCCCCCCGAGAAACCCGCCGCCGGCGCCACCAAACCGGCTGCACCCGCCGCGCCGGCGGAGAAGCCCGCCGCGCCGTCGGAGAAGAAGCCCGCGACCACCCCCGACGGCGGGCAGCCCATCCGCATGGCCCAGCTCCCGGACAAGCCGCCGCCGGCCGGCGATGCGACCGGCGAGGAAGACGCCCCGGCCAACGCCGGCAAGGAGGAGACCGTCTCGCCCGAGGAGGCCAAACTGCTCTCCGACGAGGACCTGCGGCAGCGCGTGGTCGACCGCATGGCGCTCCTCGTGGCCCGCATCAAGCAGGACTACGGCGACCAGGTCGGCGACCCGTACGGTGAGGTGGTGGGCAGCAACATCGCCATCGTGCGCACCTTCGTCGCCGATCCCGGCTCGGTCAAGGGCAAGGCCGCCGCCGAAGGCCACGCCCGGATCCTGCTGCTCGAGCTGCAGAAAGTGTTCCCCAAGGCCACCGCCAAGTTTGCTGAGCCGCAGGTCATCGACGTGCCCGCCGACGCGATGCAGCAGGTCCGCGACGTGGTGATGAAGCGCATCGACCGGCTCGGCGTGTCCGAGGCCGAGGTGCACACGCAGGGCACCGATCGCGTGGCCGTGGAGCTGCCGGGCGTCAAGGACCCGGACGAGGCGGTCAGGCTGATCGGCACGACCGCCCGGCTGGAGTTCCGCAAGGTGCCCTCGCGCTACGAGCCCGAGACGACCAGCGAGGGCGCCGGCAAGGCCACGCACTTCAGGCTCAAGGGCAGCAACGAAGTGGTGCCCACCACGCTGGTCTACTACGAGGCGCCCGAGTTTGAAGGGGACAAGAACATCCTGGTGGGCGCCGACCTGAAGGCCAACTCCGCCAACGTGGGGTTCGACCAGCAGGCGCAGTCGTGCGTCAACCTGGCGCTGCGGCCCAAGGGCGCCAAGAAGTTCGACCGCTTCGCGCAGGACAACTTCAAGGAGTACCTGGCGATCTACCTGGACCGCCAAGTGATCTCGGCGCCCGTGATGAACTCGCGCCATTTCAGCGGCGCGGTGCAGATCAGCGGCGGGTTCAAGACGGTGGAGGAAGCCAACGAGCTGAAGATCCTGCTCAACGCCGGCGCGCTGCCCGTGCCGATGGACGTGGTGGAGCAGCGCACGGTGAGTGCCACACTAGGCGCCGACGCGGTGCGGCAGGCCTCGCGGGCCGGGCTGGTCGGGGTGATCCTGGTGGTCCTCCTGATGGCCCTCGTGTACCGGGTGCCCGGTGTCTTGGCCGACATCGCCCTCGTGGGCTACGGCGTGTTCGTGCTGTGCGGGCTGGTGATGTTCCACGCCACCCTCACCCTGCCCGGGATCCTCGGCTTCCTGCTCAGCCTGGGCATGGCGGTGGACGCCAACGTGATCATCTTCGAGCGGCTCAAGGAGGAGATGCGCCAGAGCGCCACCCGACCCATCGCGGGCTGCATCCGGCAGGCCTACGAGCGCGCCCTGACGGCCATCGTGGACGGCAATGTGACCACCGTCATTGCCGGCGTCGTGCTGTTCCTCTTCGGCACCGGTCCCATCCGCGGCTTCGCCGTCACGTTGCTGATCGGCGTGGTCTGCCACCTGTTCACCGCTCTGGTGGTCACCCGGCGGTTCCAGAACCTGCTCGCCGGGAGCCGGTTCGGTCAGAACCGGAAGCTCTATCACTGCTGACAGCGCGCCGATCGAGGGCCAGGAGTCCGCCCGTGAGCTCTGAGACCAAATCCGCTCCCTTCCGCATCCTCCCCAACGCTCTGTGGTGGTTCGTCGCCACCTGGATCCTGATTGCCTCGGGTCTGTTCCGCATGGGCCAGAACAGGGCCGCCACCGGGGAGATGCTGTCGTTCGGGATCGACTTCGCGGGCGGCGCCGCCTACGTCTACAAGTTCGATCAGCGACCCGGCCAGAGCTCGGTCGAAGTGATCGGCCGCGTGCGCGAGGTGCTCTCCACCCTCGGCGTGCAACGCGCCAAGATCGAGGAGTTCGCCGGCAACCAGGTCCAGATCCGCACGCTCACCGGCACCGGCGCCGAGCGGGCCGGCGTGTCTGCCTCCGAGGCCGCCAAGGCCGAGGCCGAGAAGATCCTGCAGGCCCTGGTGGCCAAGTTCGGCAAGGTGGATCTGGTCGGGAGCGAGCTGGTCGGTCCGGTGATCGGCGCCTCGCTCCGCAAGCAGGCCGTCCTCGCCCTCCTGCTGGGCAACCTGCTGGTGCTCGGCTACATCAGCATCCGCTACAACATCGGCGGCCTGGGCGGCGGCGTGATCTTCGGCTCGGCGGCCGTCCTGGCCCTGATCCACGACGTGGGGATCCTGTTCGCCGTCTACGCCTGGACCCGCACGGAGGTGAACTCCGGGTTCGTCGCCGCGCTGCTCACCGTGGTGGGCTACAGCGTCAACGACACGGTGGTGATCTTCGACCGCATCCGTGAGAATCTGCGCGCCCTGGATGCGCCGCTGCGGCGCAACGTGCAGGTGGTCGAGGCGACCATGGAGGCCAGCATCTGGCAGACCATGTCGCGCTCGGTCCTGACCGTGACCACCACCCTGCTGCCGCTGATCACGCTCTGCTTTTTCGGCGGGGTCACGCTGCGCGACTTCGCCTTTGCGCTGCTGGTCGGCATCATCTCCGGGGCCTACAGCTCCATCCTGCAGGCCACCCCCATCGTCATGTGGTGGAATCGGCGGGCCATCCGCAAGGCGGCCGAGGCTGCCGGGCGGCTGGCGCCGCAGCGCCCCATGCGGCGCACCGAACGGCCCGTGCCGGCTGCCACGGCGCCCACGCCCGCCAGCCGGCCGGCGCCCGCCAGGCCGGCTCCGGCACCAGCGGCCGACACCGGCCCCGACGCGGCCGACACCCCGGCGGCCGACACGAGCGCCGCCGCCAAGCCGGAGGCGCGCACCACGGGCAAGTCGGCCCGGCCCAAGTCGGGCCAGCGGAAGCGGCGCCACTGATGTCGAGCGTCGTCGCCATCATCCCCGCCCGGTACGCCTCCACCCGGCTGCCCGGGAAGGTGCTCGTGGACATCGCCGGGAAGCCGATGCTCCAGCATGTCTACGAGCGCACCCGGCTCTGCCCGCTGATCTCCCGCGTCCTCGTTGCCACCGACGACGAGCGCGTCGAGCGCGCCGTCCACGGCTTCGGCGGCGACGTGGTGATGACCCGCGCCGACCACCAGACCGGCACCGACCGACTGGCCGAGGTGGCCGCCGGGATCGACGCCGACATCATCGTCAACGTCCAGGGCGACGAGCCGCTGATCGCCTCGTCCAGCATCGAGATCGCCGCTCGCCCGCTGTTGGCCGACCCCAGCCTGGTCATGAGCACGCTCCGCGAGCGCATCCACGACCCGGCGGACGTGGCCGACCCCAACCTGGTCAAGGTGGTGGTGGACCGCAACGGCTTCGCCCTCTACTTCAGCCGCCAGCCCATCCCTTACCACCACCACAAGGACTCCCCGGTAGTCTGGTGGCGGCACCTGGGGCTGTACGTCTACCGGCGCGAGTTCCTGCTTCGCTACGCCGTCTTGCCGCCCACGCCGCTCCAGCTCGCCGAGGGGCTCGAGCAGCTCCGCGCGCTCGAGCACGGGTACCGCATCCTTGTCCCCGAGACACCCCACCCCGCCATCGGCGTGGACACGCCCGAGGACCTCGAGCGCGTCAGGCTGCTCCTCGCCGACGAGTAGCGCCCCGGCTCTTTCGGCACCGGCACATTGGGCGCGTTGCGCGGGATCAGGTCGGTCTTCAGGTGGTACACCGCCAGCCCGTCCCACAGCACGAAGAACGCCACGATGAGCCACGCCACCAACATCCCGCGCCGCCGGCCGAAGAGCGTCCGGGCCGCCATCACCGCGCCGAACACCAGGAAGCCGAAGATCGGCATGCAGAACTTGCCGAACTCGGCATGCGCCTGGATCGCCGTGGTCACCGTCCACTTGACGTAGAAGTAGAACAGCAGCGCCAGCCCCACCACCATTGGCGCGCCGAACCCGCGCCATAGCCGGCGAGCCCGCTCGCCGCCGCGGCGCAGGGCGACCACCAGCCCCACCGGCGGCAGGATCCAGGTCAGCCCGGCGAGCGAGTACATCACCGGCCGCACCGCGGACGGGAGCCAGTCGCCGGGGCACCAGAAGTACCGGAACGCGCCGGTAAAGGCCAGCTTGTAGTAGAGCTTGCCGCCGGGGATGAACCAGAGGGTGATCAGGTCGGGCACCTGGCCGCGGATGGTGATCGCCGTGGGTGACGCGCCCGGCACGTCGGTGGTGGGGAAGAGCCGGCCGTAGAGTGTCACGTTGCGGGCGAACCACCAGCCGCAGGTGAGCGCCATCGCCGCGAGGAAGGCCAGCGCGTGGCGCAGTGCGGCGCGCCGGGGCAGTCCGGAGCGGGCCACGGCGTAGCCCCCCATCCAGAGTCCGGCCAGGCAGAACGGGAGAAGCGTGAGCTTGGTCAGCGCGGTGAGGCCCAGGCACACGCCGGCTGCGGCGAGCGGCCCGGCGCGGCTCGGGTCGCGCGCGTAGCGGGCCAGCATCCAGAGCATCCCGGTGAACGCCAGCGCGCCGAACACCTCGACGTAGATCACGGCGCTGACCATCAGGAAGTGCGGGAAGACGGCCACCAGCGCCACCACCGCGAGCGCCACCCGGCGGTCGTCGGGCACCACGGTGCGGCAGAACGCGGCGAGGCAGAGCAGGCTGCCCAGCCCGCAGACGACCGACACGCTGCGCACCGCGTAGTTCTGCACCGCCAGCGAGCCGCCGCGGAAGATGGTGCACATCAGCGCGCCGAGCAGGTAGTACCCCGGCGGGTGGTGCGCCGCGTCGCCGGGGCTCGGCTTGAGGTAGAACCAGGTCCAGTCCGCGCTGGTGCCCTCGCCGATCAGCGGCAGCCGGTGGTGGACCGCCAGGTACTTGCAGTAGCCGAAGTGGAGCGGCTCGTCGAGCACCGCGCCCCACAGCGGGAGCAACGCCAGCATCCCCACCGCGGCGAGCACGTAGAGCGTCAGGATCGCCGTCAGCGCGCGGCGGTACCGGCGCTCACCGTCGTCCGCGGGCACCACCTCCGGGGAGGAATCCACCATGCCGGCCTTCTCAGGGGGATTCCACTATAGCATCGCCGACCGGCCCCGGCAACGACGCAGGTACGCGCGCCCGCCGGCCGAACAGGGGGCCGCGGTGCCCCATGCGATTCGCGACCAAACGGCGGCTGGACTTCCTGGTGGGTGAGCCGGTCTGCGTTGTCCTCAACCTCCTGGCCCGGCTGCTCGGGCGGCTCCTGCACCGCGACCACGCCCTCCGCTCCGACTTCCGCTGCATCTACGTCGTGAAGCTGCTCGGCCTGGGCAGTGTGGTCAATGCCACGCCGCTCCTCCGCGCGCTCCGCGGCGCGTATCCCCGGGCCCGCCTGCTGTTCGTCGGTTTCGAGGGTCTCGGCGCGCTGCTCGACCGGCTGCCCCTCGTCGACGACCGCGTGCTCCTCCGCGACCGCAGCCTGTGGCTCCTCGCGTGGGATGCCGTCCGACTCTTCGTGCGCGCCTGGCGCGAGCGGCCGGAGCTGGTGATCGACCTCGAGGTCCACGCCCGCGCCTCGACCATCCTCACCACCCTCACCGCCGCCCGGAATCGGGCCGGCTTCACGCACTCCACGGCCATGTTCCGCAGCGGGCTCTACACGCACCTGCTCTACTTCAACCGCTGGGCCCACATCGCCGATTGCTACCTCCAGCTCGGCCGGCTCCTCGGCGCCGACTCCGACGACACGCGTCTCGAGCCTCCCCGCCTGCTGGACCGCGACCAAGCCGAGGTGGAGGAGTACCTGGCCGGCCGGCGGGTCGGCGAGGCGTTCCTGGCCGTGAACGCCAACGTCGGCGAGCTGTGCGAGGAGCGCCGGTGGCCGCCCGAGCGGTTCTCGCGCGCGGTGGAAGAGCTGCTGGAGCTGGGTCTCGGCCCATTGGTGCTGATCGGCGCGCCATCGGAGACCGCGCTCAACCAGCGGGTGATCGACGGCGTGCGAGAGGAGCTCCGCGAGCAGGTCCACCAGGCCGCCGGCGCGCTCACCCTCGGCGGCACGCTGGCCTTGCTGGCGCGCGCGCGCCTGCTCCTGACCAACGACTCCGGCCCGCTCCACCTCGCCGCGGCGCTCGGCACGCCCACCGTCTCGCTCTGGGGCCCGGGCCTGCCGCAAACGTTCCGGCCGCGACACGGACACCACCGGGTGATCTTCCACGGTGTCTACTGCTCGCCCTGCCTCTACCTGGTCGACACGGTGCCCTGCAACGGCGACAACCTGTGCATGCAGAGCATCGCCTGGCAGACGGTGGTGCACCAAGTGCTCGACCTGCTCGGCGACCCGCGCGCCGCGAGCTACTCGGATCCCGGCGGCCCGTCGGGCTCGACCTACTTTGCCGGCGAGATGGCCCGCTGGGTGGCGCGTCCATCGCGCACCGAGCAGCCGGGTGGTCGCCCGTCATCGGAGCGGGAGGTCCCGGATGAGGGCTGAGCGACGCTGGCTGCTGGCCATCGCGGCCGTGTTCGTCGGGCTGACCCTCGCCTACAGCGCCATCATCCTGCTCGGTTTCGGTCCCGACGAGCCGCGGCATTACCTGTACCTGCCGCTCATGCTCTACGGCCATCAGCTCCCGCGCGTCTTGCCCGACGGCTCCGAGCTGGGCGGCGCCATCGCGCTCCATCCACCGCTGTACTACCTGCTGGTCTCGCCCTTCTACCTGCTCGGCAAGCTCTGCGACGGGCCCTGGCTGGCCCAGCGCCTGATGCGCCTGGCCGCGCCCGGCTTCGGCCTCCTCACGCTGGCCGCTGACTTTCACAAGGATGAAGCGATAGATCTGGGTAACGTAGTGATCGTACAGCAGACCAAAGGCCTCGGCCTTACCACCGCTC
>JACPDV010000583.1 GCA_016183835.1 Armatimonadota bacterium | reverse complement strand
CTAAGCACCGTGCCCGAGTTGCTGTCCGGCCCAAGGTAGGGGCGGGGTCTCCCCGCCCGATGCGCGAGGTGGGAGCGCTCTGCGCGCGATCTCGGCCGGCCGGACGGGCTGTTGGCGCGCTGGACAACATCTCGGGGTGGCTGCCTAGAGATCCACGATGGCATCATTGTCGCGACAGCGCTCTGCATCCAGCAAGCTACCGGCGAGCCCGTGACTCTGCTGACCAAAGATGCCGAGATCACCGCGAGCGGCCTGGTGCCTGTGCTCTGGCGAGCCCGTCTCGCCCTTGACCTCGCCTGCTTCCGCCGGCTACACTCCGTCCACAGGATGTATCCCATGGCCGCCGCCGTCGCCTGCCCCAACCGCGAAATCAACCTGCAGATGTGCCCCTGCCCCAACGACGAATGCGAGCGGCGCGGGATCTGCTGCGAGTGCGTCCAGGCCCACTACGCCGTCGGCAAGCCGAACGCCTGTGCCCGGATGCCCGCGCGCGACCCGAAAACGATGGACCTGGTGCCGCTGGCCAAGGTGTGTCCCACCAACCTCGAGCGCAACCTCGAGTTCTGCCCTTGCGGCTGCAAGGACTGCGGCAAGCAGGGCACCTGCTGCGAGTGCGTCCGGCTCCACTACAAGCCCGATGGCAACGGCGTGGTGGCGTGCATGAAGGGGCTTCTGTAGCCGCACGCCAGGAGAGCGAACATGCCGGCGCGCAAGATCCTCATGCTGGTAGGCGACTTCGTCGAAGACTACGAGGTCATGGTGCCGTTTCAGGCGCTGCTCATGGTCGGCCACACCGTGCATGCCGTGTGCCCCGGCAAGTCCGCGGGCGACCGCGTGCGCACGGCCGTCCACGACTTCGAGGGCGACCAGACCTACAGCGAGGAGCCGGCGCACCCGGCCTGGCTGGCGCGGTTCCTCGAGGTGCTGGGGACGCGGATCGAGCCGTGAGGCTCAGCCGTCCTCCGGCGGGTCCTGCCGCGCGAGGTGGCGTTCGAACGCCGCCAGGGTCTCGGCGCTGACGTGGTGCTCGATGCCCTCGGCGTCCGCGCGGGCGACCACGGGCGGCACACCGAGCGAGCGGAGGAACGCCAGCACGACCACATGGCGGCGGCGGCTCTGCTCCGACAGGCGCACGCCGGCCTCGGTGAGGCGGACCGGGCGGTACGGCTCGACCGTCACCAGCCCGTCGCGATCGAGGCGCTTGAGCGTGCGGTTGACCGTGACGTGGCTGACCCCCAGCCGCCGCGCGAGGGCGGTGACGCGGGCTTCGCCCTCGCTGGCCACCAGCTCGGCGATCAGCTCGACATAGTCGAGGGCGGTCTCGCGGGCATTCTCGACGCGCGTCCGCCGCGGGTCGCCACCCAGGGGCGTCGGGTGCGACAGATCCTGATCCAGAGGTCCGCGGTGCATCCCCTCACCTAACCACGGAATCCCGGTCCTGACAAGCCCTCGGGCGTGATGTATCCTTGGCTACAAGATGAATGAGTCCAACGAGGCGGGGACCCTGAGCCTGGAGGGCATGCACGGGACGGTGGAAGTCCCGGAGCACGGCCAGGGGTTCTGGCGCAACTGGCGGGCCTATGTCGGCCCGGCGCTGCTGGTCAGCGTGGGCTACATGGACCCGGGCAACTGGGGCACGGACCTGCAGGGCGGCGCGCAATACAAGTACGCCCTCCTGTGGGTGGTGGCGATGGCCAGCGCGATGGCCATCATCCTGCAGATCCTCTCGGCGCGGCTGGGCGTGGTGACCGGCAAGGACCTGGCGCAGGCCTGCCGGGACTGGTACCCGGCCTGGGCGCGCTGGCCGCAATACCTGCTCTGCGAGATCGCCATCTGCGCGTGCGATCTGGCGGAGGTGCTGGGCAGCGCCGTGGCGCTCAACCTGCTCTTCCACATTCCGCTCCTCTGGGCGGTGTTCATCACCGGCTTCGATGTGCTGGCCCTGCTGGCCCTGCAGCGCTACGGCGTGCGGACCATCGAGGCGGTGGTGGTGGTGCTGGTGGGCACCATCGCGGGCTGCTACTTCCTGGAGCTCTTCGTCCTGCCGCAGACGCGGCCGGACTTCCTGGCCATGGGGGCGGCCATCTTCAAGCCCACCCTCGGCCAGCCGGGGATGGTCTTCGTCGCCATCGGCATCATCGGCGCCACGGTGATGCCCCACAACCTCTACCTCCACTCCGCCCTGGTGCAGAGCCGCAAGTACCAGCAGGACGAGCCCTCCAAACGGCGGGCCATCCACTTCAACACCATCGACACCGTGGTGGCGCTGTTCATCGCCTTCTTCGTCAATGCGGCGATCCTGGTCTTGGCCGCCATGGTCTTCTACGGCAAGGAGAGCGTGACCGTGCCGGGCGGCCAGGTGATTCACTTCACCGCCGACAGCGACTGGATCCGCGTGGCCTACCTGACCCTCTCGCCGCTCCTCGGCGTGGTGGCGGCGAGCACGCTCTTCGCCGTGGCCCTGCTCTCGAGCGGACAGAGCAGCACCATCACCGGCACTCTCGCGGGACAGGTGGTGATGGAAGGGTTCATGCGCTGGCGGATCGCCCCCTGGCTGCGCCGGGTGATCAGCCGCGGCCTGGCGATCCTCCCGGCGATCATCGTCATCGGCGTGCGCGGCGAAGGCAGTGTCACCGACCTGCTGATCCTCTCGCAGGTGGTGCTGGCGTTGCAGCTCCCGTTCGCGATGTTCCCCCTGCTCCACTTCACCAGCTCCGCGCGGCGCATGGGGCGATGGAAGAACGGCTGGTTCCTCTTGATCACCGGCTGGTTCAGCGCCATCCTGATCACCGCCATGGACCTGTACGGGCTGCCCGACTTGCTGCGCGAAGCGTGGCAGGTGATCGTCGGCCACTGAGAACCCCATGTACCAGACCATCCTCGTGACGCTCGACAGCACGCCCACCGACCGGGTCATCATCGAGCACATTCTCGACCTGGCGCAACGCTTGGGGAGCCGCGTCGTGCTGTTGCACGTGGCGGACGGGTGGGCGGCGCGGCACTTCGGCGCCAACGCGGTGAGTCCCGAGATCACCGAGGACACCTCCTATCTGCAGGCGGTGAAGGCGGAGTTCGAGGCCGCGGGCGTGGCGGCTGAAGTCGAGCTGGCGTACGGCGACCCGGCGCGCGAGATCGTGAGCTGGGTGGAGCGCGAGGGCTGCGACCTGATCGCCATGAGCACGCACGGCCACCGGTTCCTCGGCGAGCTGATCTTCGGCTCCACGGCGGTGCACGTGCAGCACAGCCTGAGCGTGCCGGTGCTGCTGATCCGGGCCAAGTGAGAAACGGAACGCGGAGAGGTGTCTGCCGGTGAGCCAGTGAAGTAGCACATTTGTTAAGCGGCCGGTGGCCGGCGCCTCGCGGCGGAGCACGGCGATGATCGAGTACCTGGAGCTGCAGGACGTCGGCCCGGCCGACCACATGCGGCTGGACTTTGCGCCGCGGCTCAACATCCTGACGGGGGACAATGGGCTGGGGAAGACGTTCGTCCTCGATCTTGCGTGGTGGGCGCTGACCCAGACCTGGGTGGCGGAGCAAGCGTGGCCGCGCGTGCTCGGGCAGGGGGTGCCGCAGGTCAGATCCAGTTGGGCGAGCTCATCAGACGCTGCTCGCTACACGTTCGGGTTCGCGTTTGAGCACGTCACGCAGACCTGGCAGCAGGCCCTCTATAGCGCAGGGGGACAACGGTTCGTCACCGTCATCGGACGGACAGATGCAGGACGCGCTGGCGTGGGCCCCAGGCCTGAATCAGTTGTCGTGTACGTTCGTGCGGACCAGTTGTACGCCACCTGGGATGAGGCGCGGAATAGCGGAGATCCTTCAGCGTCCGTGACTTCGCCGAGCTACCGGTTCGCGCGTGACGAGTTGTGGAACGGGCTAAGCCAGAAGCGTGACGGGCCGGGGCGCCCGTCGGTGCTGTGCAACGGTCTGATCCGCGACTGGATCCGGTGGCAGACAGCCAACACCGAGGAGTTCGGTGTGCTGACCGAGGTGCTCGCGGTGCTCTCACCGTCACCGGAAGAGAGGTTGCAGCCCGGCCAACCGACCCGTCTGCGCGTCAATGACGCGCAGGACCTCCCGACGCTGAAGCTGCCTTACGGCGAAGTGCCGATCGCGTTGGCAGCCGCGGGCATGGCGCGCATCCTCGACATCGCCTACCTGCTGGTCTGGGCCTGGTCGGAGCACAAGCGGGCCGCACCCCTGCTGGGCATGGCGCCGGCCGACCAGTTGATTCTGCTCATCGACGAGGTCGAGCTGCATCTGCACCCCGAGTGGCAGCGGCGGATCGTGCCAGCCCTGCTCCGGGCCGCCGAAGTGCTGCGGCCCGATATGGAAGTGCAGGTTTTGCTCACGACCCACTCGCCGCTCGTGCTCGCGTCGTTGGAGCCACTGTTCGAGGAGGACCGGGATCGGCTGTTCAGCTTCCAAGTTGCGGCAGAGGCCGTTTCGGTGGCGCAGGTGGCCTTTGCGCCTCAGGGCGGAGTCGACAACTGGCTGACCTCGATGGTCTTCGACCTTCACCGGAAGCCCAGCGT
>JACPDV010000582.1 GCA_016183835.1 Armatimonadota bacterium | reverse complement strand
GGTGCTCTACCAGGCGGTGGGTGAGCGCCTCGGCTGGCCGTTGGCGGGAGTCAACCTGCCGGGCCACTTCCTGGTCGGCTACTGGTCCGCGGAGCGGTTGTGGCTGGTGGACCCGTTCCACGGCGGCGCGGCCGTGGACGTGGCGCGCTGCCTGGAGCTGGCGGGCGCGGCGCGGGCGGACACGGCCTACGCGCTGGAGCGGCCGGCGCCGCCGCACCTTGTGGTCCGCCGGATGCTGATGAATCTGGAAGGGAGTTTCTTGCGACGCGGTGACATCGCGTCGTTACGGAACGTCGCGCAGAAGGCACTCTTGCTGGACCCGACGGCGGCGGAGCAGCTCCGCCGCCTGGGGCAAGTGCACCATCGGCTGGGGGATCGCCAGCAGGCACTCGCTTGTTGGCACTCTTACCTGGCGACGGAGCCCGACGCCCCCGACCGCTCCCTGCTCGAGGCGGAGATCGTGCGTCTCGAGACCGAACTGGACAACCCATGAGCGAATCCGAGAACGCTGAAGCGACGGTCGTCGAGACGCCCGCGCCCGAACCCACGCCCGAGCGCGGAGGCGCTCCCGCCGAGGGACGGCTGACCAGCAACTGGGGCGCCTGGCTGGCACTGATCGGCATCGCCGGGATCATCCTGGCCGGTGTCGTGATGCCCATCACCGATCCCACCATCATCTGCTACTGGTCGATGCGAGCGGTGCTCGTGCCCCACGCCATCCTGGCGGTGTGCGGCATCGTGGCCTTCCTCGCCGACAGCCGCGAGGCGTTCCGCGCCGTGCTGGCCGTGGCCCTCGTGGCCGCCGTGGCGGTGGTCGTGACCGTGCACGTGCTGATCCCGGTGATGGAGATGCACGCCATGGAACAGCGGACCCAGGACCTGGTCGCTCTGGCCGCCCTCGCCGTGGCGGGTGCCGGCAGTCTGTCGGCTGCCCCGCGAGTCAGCACCGATGAGGCCCTTGACGCCCGGGTCGCTGTTGCTGAGCAACCTCAGGCGTAGACGCTTCCGAACCGCCGCGCTGGTGCTTCTCGTCGCGGCCGTCACCGGTGGTGTGGGCGTTCTGAGCTTGTTGGTCCGCGGCATCGGCCGCGGCGTCGCCTTGGGCACAGCGCGGTTCGGCGCCGATCTGGTGGTCATTCCGCGCGGCGGGCGCGCCGCCATCGAGGGTGCGCTGATCGTCGGGCAGCCGACCCAGATCACCCTCCCGGGCGGCGTGCTCGCGGCGGTGCGGAAGCTGCCCGGCGTGCAGATCGCCAGCCCGCAGATCTTCGTGCAGAGCCTGCACGACGCGAGCTGTTGCCCGGGTGAGTTCTTCCTCATTGGCTACGACCCGGCCACCGACCTCACCGTGAAGCCGTGGCTCGAGGAGCATCACCGGACCTTCGGCGACCACGACGCCCTCGTCGGCGACCGCGTCAGCCTCAAGGACGGCGCGCAACTGCCCTTCTTCGGCACGCCGTTCACCATCGCCGGCCGCCTCGCCCCCACCGGCGTGGGGCTCGACACCACGGTCTTCATCCCCCTCGCCGGAGTGCGCGACATGGTGCTCCACTCGCCCGAGCGAGCGGAGCAGGCCCTCCACATCAAGCCCGATGAGATCTCCGCCGTGATGGTCAGGGTCGCGCCGGGCACCGCACCCACCACGGTGGCCGAGGAGGTCACCGCGAACATCGACAACGTCGAGGTGCTGCTCGCGCCGCAGGAGATCGCCGCGGCGGTGCGCGAGCTGGGCGTGACGCTCAAACTGCTGATGGCCGTGGCCGCCGGTGTGTGGCTGCTGCTCTTCCCGGTGCTCGGCATCACCTTCGCCATGACCACGAGCGAGCGCCGCCGCGACCTCGGCCTCCACCGGGCGCTGGGCGCCACCTCCAAGGTGATCTTCCGCCTCGCGGTGGCCGAAGCCGGACTGATCACCGGGCTGGGCGGGCTGCTCGGCCTGGGCAGCGGGCTGGTCGTGCTGTTGCTGTTCAACGGGCCGCTGGGCAGGGCGCTGCAGCGGCCCTACGTGCCCGCCGAGGCGTGGTCGATGGTCGGCTTCTTCGTCGGCCTCGAGCTGGCCGCGGTGGCCACCGGCGCGCTGGCCGCCTGGCTCCCGGCGCGCGCGGCGGCGGCCGCGGACCCGTACGTTTGCCTCCGCCAGGGAGAGGCCTGAATGCCCGAGCCGCTGGCCGAGCTGAGCGAGGTGGAGAAAGTCTGGTCGGGCGGCGCGGGCCGTGTCGCCGCGGTGGCGGGCGTGTCGCTGGAGGTCCTACGTGGCGACTTCGGCGTGATCACCGGGCGGTCGGGGAGCGGCAAGAGCACCCTCCTCGCCCTGCTCGGCGGGCTGACCCGGCCGTCCGCGGGCACGGTGACGCTCTTCGGCCACGACCTGGGCGGCCTGTCCGACGACGGCCGCGCCGCGCTGCGGGCGACCCGGCTCGGCTTCGTCTTCCAGTTCGCCGGGCTGGTGCCGACGCTGACCGCGTTCGACAACGTGCGGCTGCGCACGCTGTTCGGCGTGCCGCCCGGACGCGACACCGACCTGGCGGCGCGCGACCTGCTCCGCCGGGTCGGGCTGGGCCACCGGCTGGACGCCTACGCCGACGAGCTGTCCGGCGGCGAGCAGCGGCGCGTGGCCATCGCCCGGGCGCTCCTCGGCGGGCCCGACCTGCTCCTCGCCGACGAGCCCACGGGCGACCTTGACACCGCCACCGAGGCCGAGATCATGACGCTGCTCGCCGAACTGCACAGGGACGGACTGACGATCCTGATGGTCACCCACAACCTCGAGCTGCGGCAGTTCGCCAATCGCTCGTTCGAGATGCGCGACGGCCGGCTCCAGGAGCTGCAACCCGCATGAAACGGATGCTCCCCGCCCTGGTCGTCGCTGCCCTGCTGGCGGGCTGCCAGCCAGCGCAGGATCCGCGCATCGCCTGGACGGTGCGCTATGGCGACGTGGTGGCGGCACCGCCCGCCATCGCCGGCGGCATCCTCTACGTGGGCAGCCACGACCGCACCTTCGGCGCCGTGTCGCTGGACGGCAAGCGGCTCTGGTCGGTCACCGCGGGCGACTTCTGGCACGCCCCGGCCGCCATCGGCGACGGCCGCATCGTGCTGGGCAACTTCGACCACCTGGTCTATTGCTTCGATCTCGCCGGCCGCGAGCTGTGGCGCCACCAGGCCGACGAGCGGATCGAGGCGGGCGCCGCCATCGCGCCCGACGGCACCGCCTACGTGCCCGCGCTCGACAACCACCTCTACGCCTTCGCGCCCGACGGCACGCTGAGGTGGGCGTTCCAGGCCGCCGAGGATCTGGGCGGCTCGCCCGCCATCCTCCCCGACGGCAGTGTCGTCATCGCCGACAAGAGCGGCGCCGGGCACATCTACCGCGTCACGCCCGCCGGGCAGCAGGTGTGGTGCGTGAACAGCAACAGCACCGTGCTCTCCTCGCCCGCGGTGGGGCCGAGCGGGCGGATCTACGTCGGCACCATGGGCCGGCAGCTCCTGGCGCTGACCAGCGCCGGAGCCGTGCTCTGGCGCTACCCGGCCGCGGCCAACCTGATCGCCTCACCCACCGTGGACGCACCGGGCAACGTGTACGTCGCCGACCGCGCGGGCACGCTCTTCTCCGTCACGCCCGGCGGCGCCCTGCGATGGGAGTTCAAGACCTACACCGCTTCCTCGGCCTCCCCCACCCTCGGCTCGGACGGCAACGTCTACTTCGCCGCCGACAGCAAAGCCGTGTATTGCATCGCCGCCGGAACGGGCAAGATGGTCTGGAAAGTGCCCGTGGACGGCTACGTGACATCGTCGCCCATGCTGTATGATGGGATGCTCTACATCGGCACGGACAGCGGCACGCTGTATGCCCTTAAGCTCGACGCGGCCGGCACCGGCCTGCAGCCGGGCGCGCCCTGGCCGCACCTTCGCGGCGGGCCGGCGTGCCTCGGGCGCAGCTTGTAGGCGAGGGCAAGGAGACCGCGGCAGGGTGGACACCGTCGTCTGGCGCGACGGCAAGGTGCGGCTGATCGACCAGACCCGGCTGCCGGGCGAGCTGGTGCTCCTCGACATCGACGACCTCGAGGTGCTCGCCGAGGCCATCGAGGTGCTCCGAGTCCGCGGCGCCCCCGCCATCGGCGTCACCGCCGCCTACGGCATCGCGCTCGCCGCCCGCCTGAGCCCCGCACGCGGCCTGCCCGCGCTCCTCGCCGACCTCCGCGCCGCGCGCGACCGGCTCGCCCGCACCCGGCCCACCGCGGTCAACCTCTTCTGGGCCCTCGACCGCATGATGCACCTCGCCGAGACCGCCGACGGCACGCCGGACGCGCTCCGCGCGAAGCTCCTCGCCGAGGCCGAGGCGGTGCGCGCCGAGGACCTTGCGAGCTGCCGCGCCATCGGCCGCTACGGCGCCGAGCTGCTCCCCGGCGGAGCGCGGATCCTCACCCACTGCAACGCCGGCGCGCTCGCCACGGCGGGCTACGGCACGGCGCTGGGCGTGGTCCGCGCCGCCGCGGGGCAGGGCAAGGTGGCGATGGTCTATGCCGACGAGACCCGCCCGCTGCTCCAGGGCGCCCGGCTCACCGCCTGGGAGATGGTCGCCGAGGGCATCCCGGTGACCCTCCTCACCGACAACATGGCCGGCCACGTGATGCGACAGGGGCTGATCACCTGCGTGGTCACCGGCGCCGACCGGATCGCCGCCAATGGCGACGCGGCGAACAAGATCGGCACCTACGGTGTGGCCGTCCTGGCGCACCACCACGGCATCCCCATGTACATCGCCGCGCCGCGCAGCACGTTCGACTTCAGCCTGCCCGACGGCGCGCACATCCCCATCGAGGAGCGGCGGCCCGACGAAGTCCGCGGCTTCGGAGGCGTGGCCACCGCGCCGGCGGGCGCGAGCGTCTACAACCCGGCGTTCGACGTCACGCCGCACGAGCTGATCACGGCCATCATCACCGACCGCGGCGTGTTCGGCCCGCCGTACGTGGAGAGCCTGCAGGCGCTGGCCCGCGACGAACCCGGGCCGGGAGAATGAAATGGCTGACGACCAGGGCGGCACTTCACAAGGGGAGACGGTCATGCAGCGTTGGAACCGGCGCGACCTGGTGGCCGGGTTCGTCATCGTGTTCCTGGTGGGGCTGCTGGCGGGCCAGCATCTGAAGAGCAGGCAGTTGACGAGCTCGGCGGCGGCGGCGGAACCGGCTGCGGCTCCGGCGGCGGACGTGGCCGGCCTGCGGCGCGTCAGCAGCACTTTCGCCGACGTCGCCGCCAAGCTCACTCCGGCGGTGGTCAACATCAATTCGACCCGCATCATCAAGGGCCAGGAGTACTACGACCCGTTCCGCGAGTTCTTCTACGGCAACGGCAACTACCGCGAGCCCGACACCACGTCCGAGAGCCTCGGCTCCGGTGTGATCCTCAGCGCCGACGGACTGGTGGTGACCAACAACCACGTGGTGGCCGACGCCGACGAGATCCGCGTGGCGATCGCGGATTCTCGGGAGTTCACGGCCAAGCTGATCGGGCGCGACCCGGCCTCCGACGTGGCCGTGCTGCGGATCGACGCGAGGGGCCTGCCGCACGCCGAGTGGGGCGACAGCGACGCGCTCCGGGTGGGCGACTGGGTGGTGGCGATCGGCAATCCGTTCGGCTTCTCCGAGACCGTGACCGCCGGGATCGTCTCGGCCAAGGGCCGGCGCGACGTGGGGCTGAGCGACTTCGAGGAGTTCATCCAGACCGACGCCGCCATCAACCCGGGCAACTCCGGTGGGGCGTTGGTGGATCTCGACGGCCGGCTGGTGGGCATCAACACGGCCATCTTCAGCAAGAGCGGCGGCTACCAGGGGATCGGCTTCGCGATCCCGGCCAAGGTGGCGCAGCGCTACTCCGACGAGCTGGTCAAGAACGGGCGGGTGATCCGCGGCTGGATCGGGGTGATCGTGCGGCAGCTCAACAGCCGCATCGCGCAGAAGCTGGGTGTCGCCGGCACCGACGGGGTGGTGGTCACGACCCTGTGGGAAGACCAGCCGGCCGTCCGGGGCGAGATGCGCGTGGGCGACGTGATCGTCGAGGTGAACGGGCAGAAGGTGAAGTCGCCGCGCGACCTGCGCGTGGCGGTGGCGGACGCCCCGGTGGGCGGCCCGGTGACACTGAAGATCCTGCGCGGACGGCGGTCGAGCACGGTGACGCTGAAGGTCGCCGAGCACCCGAACCAGGACAACGGCGATCCCGCGCCGGGGATCTAGAGGCCGGCGACCGGTTCCGGCGCCCTCCCCTGCGGAGCGGGGGAGGGACGGGGTGGGGGCCGGACGGCGCGGCGTGACCGGTTGCCGGCCCCCCTACCGACGGAACGCGGATAATGCGACTTAGGAGGGGGGTCTGCGCGGATTGAAGGCGACTACGGGGGCAGTTTGGGGGCGGTGGAGGGGGGATCGAAGGGGGACTAACCTATATCGTGCGCGGGGCGGGGTGGTTTTTGAGGGCGTTAGCGGTTGGGGGAGGGGGGTGATTCCGGGCCGGGATCAGAGCACCCACCCTACCGCCGGCCAGCCGCGTCAGCGAATGCCACCACTCCCGTAGGAGGGCACATTACGGTCGAAGAGACCGCAATGCCCAGAGGGGTGTGATTGGCCCACACATCCGCCGCTGCGACGGCAAGCCTCTGTGCCTCGGCCTGCGCCAGAGTGGCGCCGCGAACCGAGAGCAGGATCCGGACCTCGCCTCTGGCGCCCACGTCAACCGAGAGGTAGGAAGGGACGCCGGCTTGCTCAGTCGCTCGCGCGAACTCGGGGAGAAAGGAGTCGATCGCCGCTTGGGCAGTACCGCGCGGCGGGGCGCCAGCCCGGTCCTTCGACGGGACGCTCCAGGCGACGAACCAGAGCACGGCGGCCAGGGCGACGAGAGGCCAGCGCCCGATGTCGCGATGCCACACCGATTTCCGACGCGCCTCTACCCGCACCCTGCGGCCTCTCCAGGCCCCAACCGCTGGCGGTGCTGGGCGGATCGGCGCCGAAGGAATGCTCGCCTTCCGCCGCTGGCCTGGTACCGTGGCATATGCTCCGCAGCTCGGGCAGACGTAGCCCCAGCCGGCCAGGTCCTCACCGACCACCAGGTGTGTGCTGCAGCCCGAGCAGTCGTACTCGATCATCGTCCCACCCCTTGTCTAATGACATGCAACCAATCTGCCACTAGCCCCGCGGGCCGGGCCAGTATTCCCACTCCTCCAGCCTGATCCGCAGCGCCGCCGAGCGCAGGATGCTGGTCACCCGGGCGCGCGGCACCGCCTGATCGAGCGGCAGGAACATCGGCGGATACTCCAGGTTCGAGCTGAGTAGCGCCACCTCGCGCTGCCGGCAGCCGGCGTAGATCTTGACGACCACCTCGCCCAGGTTCGGCAGCCAGACCACGCAGACCTCCCCGATCTCGGGCAGTTCGTCGAGCGCCAGGGCGCGGAGGCCGAGCAGGTCGCCCTCCTGAAGCAGCGGTTGCATGGAATCGCCGTGCACCTCGAGCACGCCGTCGAGGCGGTTAAGCCAGCGGCGGCGGAGGTCGAACCACTCCTCGGCCTGGTCGGCGCCG